>CALEQS010000146.1 GCA_937907975.1 uncultured Clostridia bacterium
TCTTGGGAGCCGGGGAACCGGCAGCACGCCACAGGAAGGTCACCGCCTGGGCGCGGCTGCAGGCGGCATTGGGATCAAAGGTGGTGGCGGAAGTGCCGCCGGTGATACCCTTGCCGACCGCCCAGATTACAGCATCCTCATAGTAGGAGCCGGGCTTGACATCCACAAAGTGATTCTCAACTTTGATTTTGGAGAAGTTGGCTTCCACAGTCACCTTGCTGGAGGGCATGGTGAAGGTGTACTTGCCGCTGCCCTTGTCGGTGAGCTTGACGGTCTTATCCTTGGCGTCGGTCACGGTCAGGTCATCCAGCACATAGCCGCTGGCGGGTTTCACCGCGATGGTGACGGTCGTGCCGGAAGAAGCGCTCTTGCGGTCTGCGGTCACATCGCCATTCTTGGCGTCCTTGACGGTGATAACATAGCTGGAGGAACCGGAGCCGGAACTGCCGCCGGTGTGGGTGTGGCTCTGTTCATTATCCTCAAGCACCGCGTTAATCTCCACATCCAGAGCGCCCATGGTGAAGAAAGCGCCGTTGGAATCTGTGGCATTGGTAAGCACCACGCCGCCGCTGACAACTTCCCATTCCTTGAAGCGCTTGCCCTCCGGGACGGTGCCCAGCTTCAGGGTGACGGTCTCGCCCTCGGCGGCCTTCTTGACGGCCTTGCCGCCCACAAGGGCTGTACCTCCATCCACTTTAACGGCGTGGGAATCTGTGGAGACATCGGCAAATTTTGTGGCCGTGCAGTCTTTGCGGTTGCACTTGTAGGCGGTAGTGGTCTCGTTGCAATGAGCGGTGTCAACTACCCAGTCGTGGCCCAAGGCGGGGATGACCGCACCTGTCTTTACCAAGTAGTTACAATTATAGCAAAGCTCATCCGGTTCCTTGCCTGCTGTGGTGCAGGTGGCGGCGGTCTCCGTTCCGCCAAAGAAGGTGCTCTTTCCGTGGTTTTCACGGCGGTATTCGGCAGAGGAGAGCACATGCCCCTTTTCGTAACTCTCATCCCGTTTCCCGCAGCTGGTGCAGAAGTAATCGCCGGTGTAGCCGTCCCGGAAGCAGTTGGCATCCACATGATTCCGTTCCTCGACCTTCGGGTGCTTATATTCCAGCTTGCCGGGGATGACGCGCTGGCAGTCGGAGCAGAGGAAGTCGCCATCGCAGCCCTTGATGTTATTCGCGCAATCGCCCTTTACATAATTGTAGCGCTTGCCAGTGTTATCCGTAGTCCAGGTGACGGTTTTCTCGCCGGAGGGAAGGGTCGCTTCTTTTTCATACAAAGGCTGCTTTGTGCCGGTGTGCTCGTTGCCGGTAGCGGGAAGGACGCGCTCTTCATCGGAGCGGGTATCCGTGGGGTCGGCGGTGCGGCAGTATTTACAGATACGGTAGCCTGCAAAGCCGTCGTACATACACACGGACTCCACACGCCCCGTGGTAATATAAGTATGGGCTGTACAGGCCGACATTTTCGGCGTGAACGTGAGTGTGCCGCCGCCGCTGTACGAACCGAAGGTGACGGTCGTTTTCCAATTGCCGTCGGGCGTTTCAGTGAATGTGTAGGCGGAAGTCAGATCCGCAGCAGACGCACTGTCCGGCGCGCGGTAGGTCACCGTCCAGCCGGTGCAGCGCTTGCCCAGCGTTTCTTCGTTATCGCTGATGATCAGCGTCAGCTGATCGTTAGGCTTGGCATACAGACGGGAGACTTTGGCGTTCTCTGCGATAACAAGCGCCCGGCTCATATCCCATTCGACAGGGTTGCCGTCCTCATCGATTGGGATGATGGGATCCACTTCGCCTGCGGCAAGATCCCGCCCTGTATTGAAGTCGCAGACATCGCAGACACGGAAAAAGCGGCCGTTTTCACCGACTGTGGGGGCCACCCACTGCCAGCGCCAAACATGATCCTCTTTTTTAATCTGCGAACAGCCCTCCACCAGGCAACGGATCGTGTGGCTGCTGATATCGCGCTTCACCAGCAGATAGCCATGGGCACGAAAACCGTCTTCGTTTTCGTGATCCTCGTTGTCATGGAACACGTGCTGATGGGTTTCATAATACGTCTTGTAGCCACAGGCGGTACAGGTCTTCTCATACACCTTGTCGTAGTCCGTAGCACCCGCTTTTGAGCTCTTGCCCAGCAGCGTGGCATCGCCAAAGGTGTGCATCACCGGGGAGCGATTCTTGTATTGATCGCAGCCATCCCCTAAGCACGGGAGCCGGTGCCCCTGGCTGGGCTTGGAGGCGAGCGTTTTGACCTCACTGCCGTCCCGGAATTCCACAGTCACAGCGCGATAAACGGGCTTGGGACCAGTGTCCGCCGCGTTTTTGGCGTATTTTTCGCTATAAATGTGGGAGGCCTTGATATATGCCGTATCAGACGTCACCTTGGTGCCCGCGCCGTCGGTGACCACGCAGTAGAAGCCGCGTTTTTCGCTGTCGATGTAGGTACACTCTTCGCCGTAGACATGGACCTCCAGCGTGGCTGTCGCCGCGCCGCGGTAGGTGTTTTCACTGTCTGCTACAGGTTGGTGATCGGCGGCAGAATACCACTGATAACGCAGCGTGTCCCGGCCGCCCTTGGCTGCTACGGTAAACGTGACTCGATTGTTTTCAGAATCCAAGAGTCCCTGTGCAGGGTCGGGCGTGTGATTTTCAACGCTGGTCTTGCAGCGGACGGTCTTGGGCTGCTTGGCAATGTAGAGCTTGTTGCCCACGCTGTAACCGCACACGGTGCAGACGCCGTTGCCGTCATAGCTGTGGGCGGCGGTGCCGGTGCGGTGCTGGATGGCGAGTTCTTCGTTCTCGTCCTCGTCGCAGTAGCGGCAGTCACGCCAGTGATTTTTGCTGTCATGGCTCCAGCGGTTGCTGGGGAAGGGGTCGTGGTCGTCAAAGTCGGGGCGGTCGGCGTGCATCTCATCCAGATGCTGCTCAAAATAGGTGTCGTTGCTGCACCAGACCTCGCCGCAGCTGCCGTCGCAGCCCAAGGATTCGGTCAGGTTCTCGCAGCAGTCCTCGCAGCGAAGCTCGCCGGCCCCTGCGCAGGTGTCGCAGAGGGTCACGTCGTGGAAGCAGCTGCCGCAGTCGATGCAGAAATGCTCCTCGTACTCGTCGTCGTACTCGCACATCTTTTCGGAGCACTCACTGGCCAGCTCGCAGCAGTCCGGGCAGCGGATGATGCCGGCGTCATGGCAGGTTCCGCATAGGTCGCTCTCGTTTTCAAAAAACCTTCCGCAGCCCTCACAGATGCAGTCGTCCCAATCAGTGCTGGCCACGCAGATCTCGCCGCTCTCGCAGCCTGCCATCATGGAATTGAACTCGCAGCACTCCACGCACAGGCCGCAGTCCGGGCAGGTCTCCAGATGGTCGCCCGCAATGCACTCGCCGCACTGTTCGCACGGCTCGCAGCAGTCTTTGCAGTGATTATTCTCCACAAACATGCACTGCTCGGTGACCTGGTAGCAACTGCCGCATTCAGGGCAGTGCATTCCGTCGCTGGGATCGCCGGCACAGTCCTCGCACATGCCGCACTCCGGGCAGATGGGCGAGCAGAACTCGCACCGGCGGCAGTTTCCGCAAAGGACATCATCTCCGCCGTAGTCCATCCAGCAGGTGTCGCACTGGGAGCAGTGGCCGATCTCGTCCATGCATTCCTTGCACAGGCCGCACTCATCGCAGGGATAGTCACCGTTCAGGCATCCGCCGCAGCGGTGACAGTGGGTCTCCAATGCGCACCAGTCGTTGGTGCAGGACGGGCTGCACGCGCCGCACTCATGCATGTACTCATCCCAGTGGTAGTGGCCGCAGTTCCAGCACTCGTCGCCGTCCTCATACGCCGCATGGGCGGGGATGGTAAAGCTGGGCATCAGGCCCAGGAGCACCACCAGTGCCATGGCGAAGCTCAAGACACGTTTTTTCATGCTTTCTCCTCCTGTTTTCTGAAATCGTGGATCGTCGCGGTTTCACCGGGAAGGCTCCCGGCGGAAACGGGGGGTAAAATGCGTTACAGGCTGTCCAGGATCGCTGCCAGATACCGCTCGCTGGTGGAGTTGTAGATAAAGGCGTCGATCTTTCCGTCCTTCTTGCATTGTGTCACGCGCTCGGCCAGCTTGGGGTCTGCGTTTTCATCCACAGAAAAGACGAACTTGCACTCCGGCAGGCTCCTGCGGACATTCTCGCAGATCTTCAGCCGCTCCTCCAGCATCCAGGGGGTGTAGCCCGTGACCTCCATCATCAGCGCGTAGGGCTTGAACAGCCTGCATTGATCCGCTGTGCTGTCCGGCCCATCGGAGATCATGGGCGTGTAGCCGGGCATCTCCTGCTGAAGCACACGCTCCAGCGCTCTTGACACGAGTTTGCTCTGCATGTCTATCACAATAATGCGCATGTTTGCTCACCTGCCTTTCCCGCACGCAGACGCAGCCGTTGCTTACATCCTTATTGTAGAGAAATTTTCAGGTGTTGTCTTTATCCAAAAGTATAGTCTTTTGCCGTAAAATCAAAAAAGTTCCCCGCCGGGAGGCGGGGAACTCAGTGTATCTTGTCTTTTACAGCTCCGCCATGGAGGTGATGACGGTGCTTTCAATGGCGGCGGCCACCAGCTCCTGCTTGGACTGGAAGCCGCACTTCTGAATCATTTCCTTCATGTGGTATTTCACGGTGGTCTGCTCAATGAAGAGCTTCTGAGCGATGGTGGAATAGGAATTGCCCCGGATATAGAGCCGCAGGATGTTCTTCTGCATCTCGGACAGCTCGTCCGACCACGCCTCGCCGATCTCCACATTGGGCTCCCGGTCGGGGAAGATGTGTTCCCCGGCGAGGGTGCGGTTCACCACATCCATCA
>CALEQS010000147.1 GCA_937907975.1 uncultured Clostridia bacterium
CTCTCCAGCACTTCTCCTTCTGCCGCCGCCAGTGGGCGCTCATCCATCTGGAGAATCAGTGGGCGGAAAACTGGCGCACCACCGACGGCGCACTCATGCACGAAAACGCCCATGACAAAGGCTTTCAGGAGAGCCGCGGCGATGTGCTCATCACCCGCGGCATGGCAGTGCACTCCGCCGCACTGGGCGTCTCCGGGGAGTGCGATGTGCTGGAATTTCACCGGGTTCCCGAAGGCGGCATCCCGCTCGACCACCGGGAGGGGCTCTGGCAGCCCTTCCCGGTGGAGTATAAGCGCGGCAAGGCGGACGGTCATCCTCACGCCGACGAGCTCCAGCTCTGCGGACAGGCCATGTGTCTGGAGGAAATGCTGTGCTGCGACATTCCGGACGGGGCGCTCTTTTACGGCGAGACCAGGCGCCGCCAGCGCATCGACTTTACCGCAGAGCTCCGGCGCGAGGTGAGCACGCTGCTGGCGGAAATGCACCAGCTTGCCCGCCGGGGCACCACGCCAAAGGTAAAGCCCGGTAAATGGTGCAATGCCTGCTCTCTGAAGGAGCTCTGCCTGCCCAAGCTGATGCGCGCAAAATCCGCCTCAAGTTACATCCGCCAGCATATGGAGGAATCGGAATGAGACATCTGCTGAATACGCTGTTCGTCACCAGCGAGGATGCCTATCTCACGCTGGAGGGCGAAAATGCAGTGGTCAAGCGCGGTGAAGCAGCCGTTGGCCGCTATCCGCTGCACATTCTCTCCGGTATTATCACCTTTTCCTACGCCGGCGCCTCCCCTGCCCTGATGGGTGCCTGTTCCAAGCGAAATATAGCGCTCAGCTTTTGCACGCCCCGCGGGAAATTTCTGGCTCGAAGCTGCGGCGAGAACAGCGGCAACATCCTGCTGCGCCGGATGCAGTATCGGGTGGCCGATGATCCCGGCCCCTGCTGCCGCACTGCCCGCAGTTTTATTTTCGGCAAGGTCTATAACTGTCGCTGGGTCATTCAGCGCACCCTCCGGGATCACAAGCTGCGTGTTGATGAAGAAAAACTGCGCAGCGTCTCCGATCAGTTAAAATCCCAGCTCCCTCTCATCGCAGAGGAGACCTCTGCCGAAGCACTGCGCGGGCTGGAGGGCGCCTCTGCCACACTCTATTTCTCTGTGGTCAACGATCTGATCCTGTCCAATCAGGACGGCTTCGCCTTTCACGGCCGAAGCCGACGTCCTCCGATGGATCGCATCAACGCCCTGCTGAGTTTTGTCTATACTCTTCTGGCGCACGACTGTGCCTCGGCACTGGAATCCGTCGGTTTGGACAGCTATGCCGGCTTTCTCCACCGGGATCGACCCGGACGCAGCTCGCTGGCTTTGGACCTCATGGAGGAACTGCGCCCCTGTATCGCGGACCGCTTTGTGCTGACTCTGATCAATAACCGCATCATCAAACCTGAGGATTTTGAGATCCGGGAGAGCGGTGCGGTCTACCTAAGAGAGGACAGCCGCAAAACCGTACTCAGCCACTGGCAGCAGCGCAAGCAGGAGCAGATCATCCATCCCTATCTGGATGAAAAGATCCCCTGGGGACTGGTGCCCTATCTGCAGGCTCTTCTGCTGGCCAGATACCTTCGGGGCGATTTGGACGATTACCCGCCCTTTCTGTGGAAGTGAGGCTGAACTATGCTGGTTCTCATCACATATGACGTCAATACCGAGGATGCTGCTGGACGCAGGCGCCTGCGCCAGATCGCAAAGCAGTGCGTCAATTACGGCCAGCGGGTGCAGAATTCCGTCTTTGAGTGCCTTCTGGACGCCGCTCAATGCCGGCTTTTGCAGGCCAAACTGTGCTCCATTATGGATGAAAAGAAAGACAGTCTGCGCTTCTATTACCTCGGTGACCGCTATCAGACGAAAATTGAACATTTTGGCTTGGATTTTTCCTATCAGCCAGAGGGCGTTCTGATGATCTGACCTCTCTCTTTTTAGTGCGTGCGATGGGGAAGCGCACAGAGTTTTTCTGTCCCCTTCGCACCGTAAAACGCGCAGAAAAGCACTTGAAACAAGCATTACTTCATGTTTCCTCATTGCTGTTTTATGCAAATGTGCTATAATATAAGGCATAAATGCGCCTGATTGTAAGCGCATTTGCTGTCGCTCCCCTCACGGGGAGCGTGGATTGAAATCACCGTAAGTGCGAAGATTCCGCGCGCAGAGAGGGTCGCTCCCCTCACGGGGAGCGTGGATTGAA
>CALEQS010000148.1 GCA_937907975.1 uncultured Clostridia bacterium
TCATGCGGTTGAGCTTTTCTTCGTCCTCGACGATCAGTATTCTGTCCGCCATTGCGCACCCTCATTTCTTCTTATATTCGTCCCACTTGCCGCGCACATAGCGCCGGGCATCCGCAGCGGCATTGTCGATGTCGTTCATGACTTTGTTCACCCGGGGCTTTCCCAGATCAGGGCCGGCGAAGCGGTAGCGCCAGCCGAAGCACAGTCCGGCCAGCAGCAGCGCTGCCACGGCCCAGAAGGCCAGCAGGACCAGCGCGATCAGCGCCGCCATAGGCACCTCAAAGCACCGCTCTCCCTTCCGGCACTCCAGCCGGTTTTCCGTCAGCCAGCACCAGACGCGGTTTCCCCGCTCCGGCTCCGGTTCCGGTTCCGGCGCTGCAGCCGGGGGAGAAACGCGGGGGTCCGGGGCATTGGGATCTGATCGGGCGCGGCCGGCGGTGGTGTCCAGATGGATGCGCCCCTGCCGCTCCAGCAGAGCCAGCGCCTCCAATGCATCGCCGCCGGCGGCCTCCAGCGCCGCCCGGGCCTCCTCCGTGGAGATGCCCGCATACTGACTCAGCCGCCGGACGTTCTCCTCTGTCACGACCATGCGCGCACCCCCTTCCGATCTGATAGCTTAGTTTACCACGCCCGCCGCCGGCGCGTCCTTTAAAACAGGTTAAAATTGAGCGGGTTTGCAGCGCACTTGAACTTGCTCTCCCTTGGGCGGCGCGGTTTCCCGGATACCATTCCGAGGCCGCACCTCTCCGCCCTGTCATTCTGAGTCTGCTGGACGAAGGAGCTTACAGCACCAATGTCCGACGATCCGCACGGCAGGTGTAGAAGCGGGTGTTTTAAGATCCTTCGCTGCGCTCAGGATGACAATAGAACGGGAATTTTCACGGTTAGGTCTTGGCTCCCCCTTTGGGGGAGCTGGCAGGCCGTAAGGCCTGACTGAGAGGGCCTTTTGCAAACTTGCCAGTGCATCACCCTCTCAGGCGCTTCGGTGACAGTCTTTTCTGTGGATCGCCTTCGGCGTTTATCCCACTCGCCCTGAAATATGCCACAGGCATATTTCTATCTCGGGCTCACTCCCGAAGGGAGAGCCAAGTCTAATCCTGAAAGCCTTCAGCGCCGCATCAAAACTTCCTAAATTCTCGCCACGCCGGACTTTCTTGCCGCTTCTGCGACTGCTTTGGCCACGGCGGGACAAATACGCTCGTCGAAGGCGTAGGGCATAATATATTCGGCGTTCAGCGCCTTGTCGCTGACCAGGCCGGCCAGCGCTTCGGCGGCGGCAATCTTCATCTCATCGTTGATGTCGCTGGCGCGCACGTCCAGTGCGCCGCGGAAAATGCCCGGGAAGGCGGAGACATTGTTGATCTGATTTGGGAAATCGCTGCGTCCGGTACCCACCACGGCAGCGCCGGCCTCCTTGGCCAGGTCGGGCATGATCTCCGGGGTGGGGTTGGCCATGGGGAACAGGATGGCACCGGGGGCCATGGTCTTGACCATCTCCGGCGTCACAAGGCCGGGGGCACTGACGCCGAGGAACACATCCGCGCCCACCAGCATCTCGGCCAGCGTACCCTTGCGCTTTTCCAGATTGGTCACTTTGGCCATCTCGGCCTGGGCGGGCGTCAGGCCCTCCATGCCGTCGTAGATCGCGCCCTGCTTGTCGCACATGATGACGTTTTTGAGACCCCGGGCCATGAGCAGCTTCATGATGGCGATGCCCGCCGCGCCCGCGCCGCAGGACACCA
>CALEQS010000149.1 GCA_937907975.1 uncultured Clostridia bacterium
CATTGAGGAACTGCTGGCCCGCATCCGCACCGCCCTGCGCAAGCGCGCCAAGGCTGCGGCGTCCCCGGGGGGGGAGAACGCCTACACCGTGCAGGGGGTCCGGCTGGAGAAAGACGCCCGGCGGGTGCTGGTCAACGGCACCGAGGTGAAGCTGACCCGGAAGGAGTTCGACCTGCTGGAGTGCCTGATGGAGCACCGGGGCAAAGTCATGGACCGCTCGTCCCTGCTGGAGCAGGTGTGGGGCTACGACTTTGCCGGCGAGACCAACTCAGTGGACGTGGTCGTCCGCTTCCTGCGCAGCAAGATCGACGAGCCCTACGGGCTGACCCTCATCGAAACCGTCCGGGGCGTGGGCTATGTCATCCGCTGAGCTGCGGCTGTCCAAGCGCTCCTCGGCCGCCGGAAGCTACATCGCCCGGAGCTTTTTCCGTATGCTGGCGAGCTTTCTCGTCATTGACGCGGTGGTCATGCTGTGCTTTGACGGCGCGCTGTGGCAGTGGCTGGTGCTCAGCGGCATTGAGGTCGTGCTGCTGATCGCCAATCTCTGGCGCAGCAGCGCCGCCGTGCAGGCGGTGCTGGCTCCGCTGGAGACGCTGGCCGACGCGGCGGAGAGCTTAAAGGACTCCTCGCTGGACGCCAGCGAGCTGCGTAAACTGGCCCGGAAGCTGGAGCGGGTGGACGCCCAGACCCTGACCCACCATGTGTCCGTCACCGGCGGCAAGGAGCTGTCCGCGCTGGGGGAGTCCATCAACGCCATGCTGGAGCGCATCGACCGGCGCTATCAGGCCCAGGTGCGCTTCACCTCCGACGCCAGCCACGAGCTGCGCACACCCATCTCCGTCATTCAGGGCTACGCCGACCTGCTGGACCGCTGGGGCAAGGACGATCCCCAGATCCGCCAGGAGGCCATCGACGCCATCCGCCAGGAGGCCGCCGCCATGGGGGCACTGGTGGAGCAGCTGCTGTTTCTGGTGCGGGGTGACAACGAGACCCAGAAGGTCACCATGGACGAGACCGATCTCACCGCTCTTGTCACCGCCGTGGCCCGGGAGACCGCCATGGTGGACACCACCCATCAGGTGACCAGCGATGTACAGACCGGCGTCACCGGCACTGCCGATGCGGCCATGGTCAAGGAGTGCCTGCGGGTGCTGTGCGACAACGCACTGAAATACACCCCGGAGGGAGGCAGCGTGGACATCAGCCTGAAGGCGGAGAACGGCTGGGCAAAGATCGCCGTCACCGACACCGGCATGGGCATTCCCGCGGAGGATCTGCCCCATGTGTTTGACCGGTTCTTCCGCTCGGAGCAGTCCCGTTCCCGTTCCACCGGCGGCACCGGCCTGGGACTGGCCATCGCGGCGTGGATCGCCGCCCGCCACGCCGGGCGCATCGACGTCACCAGCCGCTTGGGACTGGGCAGCCGCTTTACGCTGACCTTCCCCCTCACACCCCCGGAGCCGGAGAGCGAGGAGGCGTGAGGAGTCATTCGGAGGCTGTGTTTTCCTTACCCTTGTCATTCTGAGGAGCAGCGCGACGAAGAATCTTACAGCACAGACCTTCTGCAAGCGGAATATTCCCTGTCGGAGACGGGCATTTTAAGATCCTTTGCTCCGCTCAGGATGACGCGGCGAGGAGCGCTCAGGATAGCAGAGTGGAACACGCAGAATGCCGGAAAGTGTATTTTGAGCCGCGGCGGGAACAGGAGTGGAATGCCCCGGAATTTGAAATCCCATTTTCTGAGCGAAAACCGACGGTTTCCGTTGAAACGGGAAAAACCGTGTGCTATAATGAAACAATAGTACGAACGATCAAACGGAGGTGAAACGGCATGAGTGGATTTGCTTTTTGGAGGGGTCAGGCTTACGCCGAGGACGAACGTTGTGACGAGGAAGAAGAAGTACGTTACGAGCCCGTGACCCGTCAAGAGGAGATCGCCTACCGTATGCCCAAGGACAGCGGCGATGCCCACACCATTGCGGACGACGTGAAGAGCGGCACTACGGTCATTTTCCATGTGGACGCCCTGGACGCAGAGCTGACGCTGCGGATACTGGACTATCTGTCCGGTGTGGCCTACTGCACAGGTAGTGCGATCCGCCGCATCGCTGTAAGCACATATCTCATCACTCCGCCCTCCGTGCAGGTGATCCAGATGCGCTGCGATTAAGTGCAGCGGCCTTTCATTAAACTGAACGATCCGCCCATCGGCATGATGGGCGGATTTTACAACGGAGACACTTTTATGCTTTCCATCGTTCCATTTCAGGAGAAGTACACCCAGGACATCATCGATCTGGTGCTCCATTTCCAGAATAACGGCCGCCGCCCGCCCGTAACGGTGGATGGCCAGCCCGACCTGCTGCGCATTCAGCACTCCTATCTCGACGCCGGCGGCTTCTTCTGGATGACGCTGGACGAGGAGGGAAAGCTGGCCGGAACGGTGGGGCTCATGCCCTGCGGCGCGGGAATGGCGGTGCTGAAGAAGTTCTTCGTCTACGAGCCCTATCAAGGCGCACCCCATCATCTTGGCCGTCAGCTCTATGGCCGCCTGCTGGACTTCGCCAAGGGCCACGGTGTGCACACCATCCTGCTGGACACCCCCTGCGACACGGTCCGCGCCCATAAATTCTACGAGCGCGCCGGCTTCCGGAAGGTCACCAAGGATGAGCTGCCCTGCAAATATGACCCGCCCATCAAACCATGTGACTTTTCCCTGCTGGAATTACAATAAAATAATACAAAAAGGAGCGCAAAGCAAATGCTTTCGCGCTCCTTTTTCCTTATTCTTCGATCTGCTTCAGCAGGAACCGCTTTTCGTAGCCGCCCTTCTGGGCGCGCTTTTTGAGCCGGAGCTGCTCCAGCTCCTCCCAGCTCCAGCCCCGGGCGTCGGCGGCGGCGTGGATGAGTTCCAGCAGGGAGGCCAGATCATCCGCACTGCGGTGGGCCTGATAGGATGCCATCGCCTCATCCAGTTTCCGATCCAGCAGGGCCCGGTACTGATCGTCGCTCACGACCTCCACGGTGCAGCCCTTGCCGGAGTGCTCGATCTGCTCGGGCACCTTGTCCCGCACCAGCTTATTGTAAAGAACGATACTCATGTCAACTCACCACCTGTGCGCCAAAGGGCATCAATGCCAGCTTGGCCATTTTAAAGCACTGGGTGCCCACGGGGATGCCGATGATCGTGATGCACCACACCAGCCCCAGCACCGCATAGCCCACG
>CALEQS010000150.1 GCA_937907975.1 uncultured Clostridia bacterium
GGGATTGCCTGACAGAGTGATGCTCTGGCAGCTCCGGGTGAGCACGCCGAGCTCTGCCCATCTCCGGCCGTCCAGCGCCAGCATGGATACCCCGGCCAGTGCGGAATTGCCCATGCTGTGCAGTTTCCCGGCACATTCCTCTGGAAGCATCCCGATGCGCACCGCGCTCTTGGGGTCAAGGTAGTTTCCAAAGCCGCCGGCCAGATAGACACCGTCCAGCTCGTCGGCCGCAATACCCCGCCGCTCCAACAGCACCTGAATGCCCGCGGCCACCGCCGCCTTGGCCAGCTGCAGCGCCCGCACGTCCTCTGCAGTCAGTGACACCTCGGGCGTCAAATGGAACACGCCGTTTCCGTGTGCGTCCCGCTCCAGCCAGCGCCGCAGTTCCGCCGGTGCCTCCTCAGGAGGCAGCAGCCGTCCGCCGGGGGTGATGGCGTCCCGCTCCAGCAGCACCGCCGCCAGATCCAGCAGTCCGGAGCCGCACAGCCCCTTGGGTGCTCCGCCGCCCACTACGTCCCAGAGGAATCCGCTCTGCCAGCGCACATGGCTGACCGCTCCATCGATGCCCGGCATACCGCAGGAAATGCCCGCGCCCTCAAAGGCCGGTCCGGAGGCCACCGCACAGCAGAGAAAGCCGTCTCTGCCGCCCAGTGCCATCTCGCCGTTGGTGCCGATGTCCAGAAACAGATGGTTTCCGCTCCTTTCCGCCAGGCCGGAGGCCAGCAGTCCGGCGGTGATGTCGCCGCCCACATAGCCTGCCACGCAGGGAGCAAAGCGCACCGGCACGCCGCGCAGCGGCTTTCCCGCCGGCTCCGCAAAAAGAGTCTCCGGCTCAAAGGGTACGGCGGCGATGCCCGCCACCGTGCGGCCGTCAAAGAGGTGCTGCATGACGGTGTTGCCCGCCAGCGTGATCTCCCGCAGGTCCGCCCAGTCCCTCTCTGCCCGGTACAGCGCATCGGTGAGCAGCTGCTGCACCTGGGTGCGGATGCGCCGGGACAGCTCCTCCACACCGTCTGCCCGCTCCAGCGTGTACTGGATGCGGCTGATCACATCTGCCCCATAGGGAGCCTGCGCATTCCATGCGCTGACCGTGCTCAACAGCGTGCCGCGCTCCAGATCGTAGAGCCGAGCCACCACTGTGGTCGTACCCAGATCTACCGCCGCGCCGCAGCCTGTCCGACCCGGCTGAAGCCTGAGGTTCTGAGCGGATGTGTCCGTCAGGATCACGCCCCCGGCCTGCTCCGGCAGCTCCACGGTGTCACCGTCCTTTGCAATGACCTTGCAGGCCAGCCGCGGCACACCGTTCACCGGCACACGGCACTTGCCGCACCGCCCGCGGCCCCCGCAGGAGGCCGGGATGGAGTAACCCGCCCGGCGCAGGGCGGAGAGCAGGTTTTCGCCCTCTTCCACCGGAATCGTGCAGGTTTTGCCATTCACGGTCACATGAATGCTTGACACAGGCATATCCTCCCAAATATAATAAACCTATATAATGAGTATATTTTACGCAGGTACAGTTTGCTTTGTCAAGGGGCTTTCACGCATGAACGATCTGGACGCGCTGGCGCAGGAAAACGGCTTCTCCCACTGGGGTGAACTCAATATGGACGCACTGGTGCCGCTGGACGCGGTGCGGGAGATGTGCGCGGCAGACCGCTGCGGCTGCTATGGCCGGAACTGGGCCTGTCCGCCGGGCTGCGGAAGCCTGAAGCACATTTCAGAACAGCTGGAGCGCTGTCACAGCGGATTTCTGGTGCAGACCACTGGAACCCTGCGGGACGACTTTGACATTGAGGCCATGGATGCCATTTCCGAGGCTCACCGGGTGCACTTTCTGAATCTGGCCCGTCAGGCACGCCTGCTCGCGCCGGACTGTCTGCCCCTGTCGGCGGGGCCGTGCCTTGTGTGCAAAAAGTGCACCTATCCCCAGCGCACCTGCCGTTTTCCGGCCAAGCGGATCTCCTCCATGGAGGCCTACGGCCTTCTGGTCAGCGACATCTGCATCCACTCCGGTCTGCAGTATAATTACGGCCCCAAAACTTTGACTTACACATCCTGCATTCTCTTTCCATAAGGAGTGACTTTTAATGTCCATACCCTCTACACCCAAAGAAATTTTTCTGGAGACGATCAAGCCCAACGGCCAGCCGGAACGCCTGCTGCGCCAGTATGAGCCCTTCTATATGTGCCTTGGCGACCCCATTATGCGCTATCTGGACGGCCCCGACCGAGTGCCCGGCAAGACCAGTGTCAACCCCTGGGGCGTCACCATCAGTTTTCCGGAGAACGCCCCCGGCTCCATGCCGGTGCACGGCCCCGGTCTGACGGTCTGCCCCGACATTACCCGCTGGAAGGAGACCGTCCACGCCCCCGATCTGGCCGCCCACTGTTCCGAGGGGTGGGAGGAATTCCGCGCCCAGTGCGTGGCGGAGAACAATGACCGGCAGATGCTGACCGGCTTCATGGCCACCGGCATTTTCGAGCAGTGCCACTTCCTGATGGGCTTTGAAAACACCCTGACTGCGCTCTACGAGCACCCAGACGAGATGCACGAGCTCATTGAGTACATCACCGAATACCGGATGCAGTACGCCAAAATGGTGGTGGAGAATCTGCACCCTGAGGTCATGTTCACCCATGACGACTGGGGCACCAAGGACGCACTGTTCATGAAACCGGAGATGTGGCGGGAGTTTTTCAAGGAGCCCTACCGCCGCTTTTATGGCTACTTCCGCTCCCAGGGCATCATCACCGTCCATCACGCGGACTCCTACCTTGTGCCCATCGTGGACGACATGGTGGAGATCGGCATTCAGGTCTGGCAAGGCGTCCTGCCAGAGAACGACATCCCCGCCCTCCAGCGGCATCTGAACGGAAAGCTCACCCTGATGGGCGGTCTGGGTGCGGCAATCGACCGCGCCGACTCCACCCCGGAAGAGATCCTCGCCTATACGAAGGACACCCTCCGCCGCTGCGGCCCCGGGGGGCACTACATTCCCTCCATCACCTACGGTATGTTCGGCACCGTGTTTCCCCATGTGGATCAGTACCTCAATGAGGGCATCGATGCGTATAACGCCGGTCTCCATATGCCCGATATGCACCTGCCCCCCGTTCCCCGCCGGGGCAAGGCGAGCACCGATGCGCCCGCCTCCTCCACCGCCGCCGTGGAGGAGGCCCAGGAGCTCACGCTGATGGAACGCATTGCCAAAACGCTGGAGCGCGGCCAGCAGAAGAAGCTGCTTCAGCTCTGCCAGCAGGCACTGGACGAGGGCTATGACCCCCAGGAGACCCTCTCCGCCGGTCTGGTTCAGGGCATGACGGAACTGGGCGAGGCATTCTCCGCCAACCGGGTATTCGTGCCGGAAATGCTCATCGCCGCCCGGTGCATGACCGCCGCCACCGCCCTGCTCAAGCCCTATATGACTGGCGAAGCCAGCGAGATTGTGGGCCGCGCCTGCATCGGCACGGTGCAGGGCGATATGCACGACATCGGCAAAAACCTGGTCAAGATCATGATGGAGGGCAGTGGAATCGAAGTCTACGATCTGGGCACCGATGTGACCCCGGAGCAGTTTATAAATACTGCCCAGGAGCACCACTGCGGCATCATCGCCTGTTCCTCTCTGCTCACCACCACCATGCAGAATATGCGCGGCGTGGTGGAGCTGGCCAAGAAGCGCGGCATCCGGGACAAGGTGAAGATCATGGTGGGCGGCGCTCCCATCAGCCAGAGCTTTTGCGATGAGATCGGCGCCGATGTCTACACGGAAGATGCGGCCGCCGCCGCCCGGGCCGCCGTCTCCCTTCTGCGCGCACAGACCTGCACGCCCTGATTGGAATACATATATTCCCTTATACAAAGCAGTTTCCGCTTTCCGCGCTCTGCCGTGCTGTGCGGGAAAAAACGCCCGCTTCAGGCCGGGAAAATGAAATTGCAAAACCGTCAAAATTGACATACAAATAGGGCGGAATGTATATTGAATCGTTCCATGTCGGAGCCAACCCCGTTTGCGGAACGATAATCCACAAAAAGCAGGCACATCTATGGACAAGCATCAGATCTTAAAACAATATTTCGGCCATAAAGTCTTCCGTGAGGGACAGGGACAGCTCATCGACAGCCTGCTCACCGGACGGGATGCCCTTGGCATCATGCCCACCGGCGGCGGCAAGTCCATGTGCTATCAGGTGCCCGCGCTGATGCTGCCCGGGGCGACGCTGGTGGTGTCCCCCCTCATCTCACTGATGAAGGATCAGGTCATGGCGCTGAAGCACGCGGGCGTCCCGGCGGCCTACATCAACTCCTCCCTGACCCCGGCCCAGCTCAGCACCGTCTATCAGCGCCTGTGCGCGGGGGCCTACAAACTCGTCTACGTCGCCCCGGAGCGGCTGGAGGCGGACGGCTTTGTCGCCGCCGCCCAGAGTCTGGACATCTCCCTGCTGGCGGTGGACGAGGCCCACTGCATCTCCCAGTGGGGGCAGGATTTCCGGCCCAGCTACCGCAAGATCCCGGACTTTCTCGCCAAGCTCCCCCGCCGCCCCGTGATTGGCGCGTTCACCGCCACCGCCACCGAGGCAGTACGCCGGGACATCTCCGCCCAGCTGGGGCTCCAGTCGCCCTGCACCGTCGTCACCGGCTTCGACCGGCCCAACCTCTACTTTGAGGTGCAGTCCATGACCGCCGCCGAAAAGCCCGCCGCCCTCCGCTCACTGCTGGCCGAACGGCGGGGCAGATGCGGCATCGTCTACTGCTCCACCCGCTCCCGGGTAGAGCGGGTGTGCAATGATCTGACCCTTCACGGCTACAACGCCGCCCGCTACCACGCGGGGCTCAGCGATGAGGAACGGGCCCAGAGCCAGGACGACTTCCAGTTTGACCGGGTGCAGATCATGGTGGCCACCAACGCCTTCGGCATGGGCATCGACAAGTCCAACGTCAGCTTTGTGATCCACTACAATATGCCGAAATGCCTGGAGGCCTACTACCAGGAGGCCGGACGAGCCGGGCGGGACGGTGAGCGGGCGGACTGCATCCTGCTCTTCTCCAGCGGCGACATCAACACGGCAAAATTCTTCATCGACAACAGCAGCGACAACGAGGAGCTGACCCCGGAAGAGCGGGCCAGACTGCGCCGGGAGGATCTGAAGCGGCTGGATGCCATGGTAGACTACTGCAAGACGAAGGGCTGTCTGCGCACCGCCATTCTGGACTACTTCGGTCAGAGCCATTCCGGCCAGTGCGGCAACTGCTCCAACTGCCTGACCACCTACCGCCAGCGGGACGTCACCCGGGAGGCCCAGATGGCCCTCTCCTGCGTCAGGCGGATGGAAAACGCCCTCGGCGCTCCCAGCGGCGCGGAGCTGCTGGCCGATGTGCTCTACGGAAGCGACCGCGCGGAGATCACCGACGCCGGGCTGGACCGGCTGACCACTTACGGCCTGATGCGGGGCCAGTCCATGGCCCAGATCATGGCGCTCATCGACTTTCTCCGCACGGACAAGCTGCTCTGCACCGCTGAGGATAATTCCAGTGCGCTTACTCTGACCGAACGGGCAGAGGATGTGCTCTTTCACGGGAAGCGGGTGCTCATGCCCATTGAGGCCGCCCCCGGCGAGAAGAAGGCCCGGCGGCAGAAGGCGACGCTGGAGGGCGAGGCCGCCAAGCTGTTCGCCGCCCTCAAGGAGGTGCGCACCAGACTGGCCAAACGGGAGGGCGTGCCGCCCTACGTCATCTTCTCCAACGCCACTCTGACCGACATGGCGCTCCGCCGTCCCCAGAGTATGGGTGAGCTGCTGGACGTCAGCGGCGTGGGCGAACAGAAGCAGCGCCGCTACGGCAGGGCGTTTCTGAAAGCTGTTGCGGAGTTTGATAACGCATAATTAAAAGGTACCTATTATTCAAGCGATGCGTTTCAGAGCGAAACGCATCGCTTTTTTCGAAATTATTCCACATTTTACTTGACAAGTTACTTGACAAGTTTGGTCTACTGTTGTAGACTGCAATTAGAGATTTACAGCTGTAGACCTGCTTGCAACGATAGAAAGGAGGCCGTTATGTCCAACTACATCCTGGCGGATGGCGAATACCGCCTGCTCTCCCTGATCTGGGACCATGCGCCCATCCCATCCGGCCAGCTGGTCCGGCTGTGTGAGGAGGAGTTCGGCTGGAAAAAGTCCACGACTTACACGCAGGTGCGCCGGCTGGCGGACAAGGGCCTGCTCCAGAACGAGCAGGCCGTAGTGACGCCGCTGGTGTCCCGGGATCAGGTCCAGCGGGAGGAGAGCGACCGCTTCGTCTCCCGCACCTTCGGCGGCTCCCTGCCCGGCTTTGTGGCCGCGTTTCTGAAGGGGCGGACCCTGAGCGAATCGGAGGCAGAGGAGCTGAAAACACTCATCGACCAACACAGGGGGTGACGGTATGGAACTGCTGAAAAGCATTTTTTCCGGCGTATTGACCATGAGTCTGAAGGCGATCCCGGTGATCCTGCTGGTGCTGCTGCTCCGCTTTGCCCTGCGGCGGGCACCGAAGCGCTGGGCCTACGCCCTCTGGGCGGTGCCGCTGTTCCGGCTGGTCTGTCCCGCCGCCCTGCCTGCGGCGTTCAGTCTTTATAATCTGCCCTTTCTGCACCGCTCCACCCGGAGCGGCGGCGCGGCCGGGACTGCCTCTGGTTTTCTCCGTTCACAAGATACCTCGCAAGTTGTTTCTCCCACGCTGGGCACCATCACCGGCGCGCAGACCGCCCCGGCGGTCAGTGCCGCCCCTGCCGCGTCCAATGCCGTGACCGCCGCCGGAAGCACCGCCGCGCAGGCCGCGTCCTCCGCCCCCGCCGCAGCTGCGGCGCAGACCGCCATCCCCCACAGCGTGGACTGGCTGGCGGTGGCCGCCATCGTCTGGCTGGCCGGTCTAGCCCTTCTGCTGGGCTGGAATCTGTATCAGTACCTCCGTCTGCGCCATCGGACTGCTTCCGCCATTCGCGCCGAAGACGGCGCCTGGGTATGCGACGGCATCGCCGGGCCCTTCGTGCTGGGCGTGCTGAGACCGAAGATCTATCTGCCCAGCTGGCTGGGCAAGGAGAGCCGCGCCCATGTGCTGGCCCACGAGAGCTGTCACCTGCGCCGCCATGACCCGCTGATCCGTCTCGTCGGCCTGCTCACCGCCGCTCTCCACTGGTTCAACCCGCTGGTGTGGCTGGGACTTAAATTCATGGAGCAGGACATGGAGATGAGCTGCGACGAAGCCGCACTGCGGGCACTGGGCGCGGAAAAACAGAAGGATTACAGCCGCACACTGCTGGCCCTCGGCACCGGGCGGCGGGGCTATGGCCCTGCGCTGGCCTTTGGAATGCCCGCCGCCAAAAAGCGCATCCTTCATGTGCTGAACCTGCGCCAGACCGGGCGGCGCACGCTGGCACTGGCCGCAGCGGTGCTGCTGCTGGCCGGACTGACCTGCTGCACCGACGCCGCCCCCAAAACGCCCACCGGCCAGATCCAGGAGACGGAGCAGAGCATCACCGGCCGGTCGGAACAGCTGACCGACGACATCACGCTGAGCTATGACTATGAGCTTCCCGAGGGCACCCAGTCTGTGGCCCTCGCCGTCAAAGGCACCGGGCTGTTCGAGTCTGACCTTGTCACCCTCTGGTCCGGGGCGGCCGATGAACTGACCGGCTCGCTGGCGCTGACCAATCTGAGCAATGACTTTGATGTCTCTATCCAGCTGACCCATAACGACAGCTATGAAAGCACCTTTGAATTCAGTGGGGCCGGCCGACTGTATACCCCGTCCCACACCAAGTTCGTCCCAAGCGAGTCAGACACGATCACCCTGACGCAGGACAGCCCCTCACTGCTCTTTACGGCCTCGGTGGAGGGTGCCGGATCACCGGTAGGTACCTATGAATTCTACCTCTATCCCGTGTCTGTCACGGCAGACAGCGTGCCCTTCCTGCCGGAGATCGGCGATCTGCCCCAGCGGCTCTATGACGCGCGCACCGACTATCTGGGCGACGCCTCCGCCGTAGGCAGTCTCTTGAACACGATCACGGACAGCCGCAATACCGCTCACGCCGAGTTCTGCGCTGACAGCACCATGGAACTCCACACCGATGCGCAGCCCTACGGCATGGTCGTCAACGAGTCGATCAAGGACCTTGACCTGCTTGGCGGCACAGCGTACAGCCGCCTGATACGGGAGCAGTTCCGCACCGGCGCACTCATGCTGGCACTGGTGGGCAACCTCGACCGTTACTACGAGCAGTTCGATTCGGTCTCCGGTCTGGAGCTGTCCAACCTGACCGCGGAAACGGCGGAACAGGTGCTGGGCATCGACGACCTGAAGTCCTTTGGACAGAGCGCCGACGGTGTGGCTCAGCTGCTGGGTCTCATTGATCTCGCTCTGAACAACTCGGACTGGCTCAACAGCTCCACGCTGTTGACAGAACCGCTGGGCACCCGGCATTACCGCGCCGCGCTGGACAGCGAAGGCAGCTACTGGCAGCTGAATCTCGGCGAAGACGGCAGTGACCGCGCCAGCAGCAGCATCACCTGCACCGCCGTTCAGGATCACGGCGGGTACAGCACCACCATTCAGTGCACCTGGACAGAGGAACGGGGCGTTATCACCGTCACCGTTCCCGCCGAGGACGGCTGGGACGAACTGGACAATGTCGCTGTCTCCAACCACGACGAGCTGACTTACCGCTTCCGGCGCATGGCGCCGACAGACGGCACCCTGCTCTATTTTGTGCAGGACGGCTCCTCCGACTTCTCCGCCTTTGCAAGATCCGGTCTGAGCCTGACGGATGGCCAGACGCTGGAACTGGTGAACTGTGAGGGCGAGCCAGCCGCTTCTACCACAAACGCAATTAAATTCGGCACCTACTCCGCCGATCTCACGGAGCAGCTCCGGGAGGAGTTCCAGACCATTCCCCGGTTCACGCTGAACGACGACGGCACCTTCCAGATGGACTATGCCCCGCTCTCCTCCACCGGCACCTATCAGATCGTGCTGGATCGGCTCACGCTCACTGCGGACAACGGGGACTCCTACCAGTTCCGCATTGAAGAAAACGGCTCCCTCATCTTTATTCAGCGCTACTCTATGCCTATCCGCCCCGCATCGGCCAGTGAGCCCCTGCCCGACGGCACCCAGTTCAACTACTCGATCTCGCTGGGCAATGCCACGCTGGACGATCCCGCCTGAGTCACTTACTCACTTACCAATAAACGGAACCCCGGCACGAAAACGTGCCGGGGTTCCGTTTATTGCAAGGTACCTTTTGATTTGAAATAGTACACTGCGCCGACCAGATCGGCCAGTGCCCAGCCGATGGGCACGCTGAGCCAGATGCCGGTGACGCCCACGCCGGGCAGGGCGGACAGGGCATAGGCCAGCGCCACCCGGGTGCCCAGCGAGAGGATAGTCAGCAGCACCGACATTCCCGGCTTCTGCACCGCCCGGTAATAGCCGTAAAACAGGAACAGCAGGCCGATGCCGAAGTAGCAGGCCCCCTCGATGCGCAGGTAGCCCACGCCGATGGCGATGATCTCCGCCTCCTCCGCCGAGACAAAGATCTGCATCAACGCCGGGGCAAACAGGCACACCCCCAGGCTGATGGCGGCGCAAAAGATCAGCACGGCCGTCAGCGCACTGCGGAAGCCCTTTCGGATGCGCGCCGTCTGCCCCGCGCCGTGGTTCTGGGCGACAAAGGTGGAGAAGGCGTTGCCAAAATCCTGCACCGGGGAGTAGGCGAAGGAGTCGATCTTCACCGCCGCCGCAAAGGCGGCCATGGTGGCCGCGCCGAAGCTGTTCACCAATCCCTGCACCATCAGGATGCCGAAATTCATGATGGACTGCTGGAGGCAGGTCAGCAGGGACAGCCCGCCGATCTCCCGCATCACGCCGCCGTCCCAGCGGAAATCCTGCCGCCGGGGGCGCAGCTCCGGGCAGGTGCGCCAGAAGTAGATCGTGATGCCCACGCCGGAGACATACTGGGCCAGCACCGTGGCCCCCGCCGCACCGGCCACGCCCCAGCGGAACACCAGCACAAATAGCAGATCCAGCCCCACGTTGAGCAGTGCGCTGACCGCCAGGAACCAGAGCGGCGCGGCGGAATTGCCCAGTGCGCGCAGAAGGCAGGCAAAAAAGTTATAGAGGAAGGTGGCGATCAGCCCCGCAAAAATAACCAGCAGATAGGATTTCATCAGCCCGGTCACTTCAGAAGGTACCTTTAAGAATCGCAGAATCCAGTTGATCCCTGCGAACATCAGTGCATTCATCACCAGCGTCACCAGTGCAATGGCCGCAAAGGACAGCGCCGCGCCCTGCCGCAGCTTTTCCGTGTCCCGCCGTCCAAACTGGATGGAGAAATAAGCCCCCGCGCCCATGCTCAAGCCCAGCAGGACGGAAGTCAGAAACACCATCAGCGTGTAGGAGCTGCCCACCGCCGCCAGTGCGTCCGCGCCCAGAAAGCGCCCCACGATCAGCGTGTCCGCGATATTATAAACCTGCTGGAGCAGATTGCCCGCCATCATTGGCAGAGCAAATTTCAGCAGTCTGCCCGTGATGCTGCCCCGGGTCAGATCAGTCTGCACAAAAATCACCCCATTGTGACTGCATTTTCTTAAAGTATACCGTCTTTCAGGGCTGAACGCAAATTTCACCGCCCTTTCATCCATTCTTAATCCGAATAAATTGACAGTCTGAATCCAATTCCCGTATAATATGAGCTATCCCAACCGGAAAACAGGTGAAACTATGATTCTGCTCGGCTATATTGCGGGCGTGGTCCTGCTCTGGTGCTGTCTGCGCCGCAGGAGTGAGGGACTGCGCAGTGCCGTCTTTATGGCATATCACTTTCTGTTCGTCTTTGCCCTCAGCTTTTCCCTGCTTTACACCCCCGGCCTGAGTCCGGCGGAGCTGGCCCGGACGCTGGCCCTCAGCGTCTATCAGGCCCCCATGATCATGGGCTTTCAGGTGGGGCTGGACGATTACACCCAGCTGCAATACATCATCATCTTTGTGTGCAGCTCCATTTACACCGTCCGCACCGTGGTGATGCTGCTGTTTCAGCGCTTCTTCCGGGATCTGCGGCTGCGGCTCTCCCTGCTGCTCCATCCGGAGGTGTGCCTGATCTCCGGCGAACTGCCGGACGCCCAGGCGCTGGCCGAGGACATCCGCCGGGAAAAGCGGCGTGTCTCCCTGCTTTACCTCGACCCCAACCCGGACGAGGACGACGAGATCCCCGTCCCCGGAGCACTGACCGTTCAATGGAGTCAGATTGAAAAGCTGACCCGGCGCAAGCGCTGTCATGCGGTACTCCTGCCGGAGCCCAATCAGGAAAACCTGAGTCTGCTGAGGCGGTTTGAACAGCTGGGCCGCCCCCTGTCCCGGCTGAAGGTCACCGCCTTCCTCGACCCGGACCTGCTCCGGCTGGAAAAGCTGAATTATCCCGCAATGGACGTGTGGCTCGTCTCCCGGGAGCAGCTGCTGGCCCGGCACTTTATGACGGAGCACCTGCCGCTGGAGCGGCTGAAGGCCGTGGGTGCAGTGCATACCGAAGACCACATCTGGGTGCCCGACCGGCTCTTCTCCCTCTGCATAGCGGGCTTTTCCACCATGTGCCGGGAATTTCTGCTGACCACCCTGGAGAACACCGCCTTTGAGACCGCCGCCCCGGACGGGCGCGGTCTGGACGCACTCGTCATCTCCGACGCTCTGCCCGCCCATCTGGGGGCCTTTCTGCGGGATTATCCACAATTGGCAGAGGAACCGGGGCTGAGCTGGCTCGAACACGGCGCGGAGACGGAGCCGTTTTTCACCGTGCTGGAACAGCGGCTGGCCGGGCTGGATCAGATCCTCGTCGATGTGGGCAGCACCAGTGACAATATCCGCGCCGCCCTGCGCATCCAGCGTCTGTGCCAGCGTCAGGAGCTGGCCGTTCTGCCCCAGCTGGTGGTGGTGCTCCACGAGGACGCCCCGGGCAGCGTGGAGCTGCTCACCCAGTCGGACAATGTGATCTTTTTACAGGACAACCGCAGCCGCTTCACCTATAAGGAGCTCATCGAGCGCCGGGCCGATCAGGAGGCCCGGGCACTGCACCAGCGCTACCGGTCCGTCAGCGGTACGGACATCGACGCGTGGCAGAAGCTGGACTCCTTCACCCAGGCCTCCAACCGCGCCGTGCTCTGGGACATTCCCAACAAGCTGGCGCTGGCGGCGGACGATCTGGCCGCCCTTCCCCAGGAGGAACGGGAAAAAGCCCTCTGGCGGCTGGCCCGCTATGAACACCGGCGCTGGAACGCCTTCCATTTCTGCCGGGGCTGGACAAAGCTGCCCGTCAGTGAGCTGACGCCGGAGGAGCTGGCGCAGCACAAGACCAGGCGTCCCGCCGCCCGGCGGCACATCTGCCTTGTGGACTGGGACGCGCTGGACGGCCTGCCCCAGAGCAGTCCAGGCATTTTGAAGCAGTATGACTAAGAAAACGCCGCCGCGGTCTTTCAATCACAACAGACGAGGGCTGTACGCAATGCGTACAGCCCTCGTTTTGATTTTGTCGTCATCTCAAAGCCACATCGGAAGCAGCGAGGATGACCGGATAACACGATCAGATCATATCCGCATACCCATTCTTGCCATAAGCAGGGTCATCCTGCACGACCTTCTGGTCGGCCCACTCGAAGGAATACAGCACATGCCCCTTGCAGGTCAGCATTCCCTTTGTTCCGATTTCTGGCATACGGGTCACGAATCCACGTCTGGCATCAAACCGACGGGGCGCTTTTCCCCTTCTACCAAAAAGTAAGCCTGCGGATTGCTAAAGCCGCTCTCATATATGATCTTTGTAATTGTGGCAGGCACTCTTTCTACCGCCTTATTTTTACTTCGGCGCCAGCGCACAATGGAGCCGCCCACCAGGATCCCACCCAGCACGATTGGGGCCAGGATAATGTAAGCCCATTCTGCCAAATTCGCTAATATATACGCTCTATCATCCATATGTCTGCTCCTTTCCGCTTACAGGTAAGAAATAGCACTAACAGTCAGCCCGCAAGGTTGCATCGGAATCCCCCCGTTTCCTTCGCATCATCAAAGCTCTGTTTATTACTGTAAATTAAAGGTAGCATGACCTTCAATATATGTCAATAAATTCAAATAATATGTAATCCATTTTAAATGCACCCTTAATCTAACGCGGTCAAGCCCGGATCAGCCGCCGCCCTCCACCCATTATTTATGGTTCGCCTACCGAAGTGTTTTTCTGATTCAAAGCATAGAGACCGGAACCGCTCGATGAGCGGCCCCGGTCTCTGTTATTCCGTTAAAACGGGAGATTTGACAATTCAGAGGCGACGTTCCCGCCGGTTCACTCGACCCATTTGACGTAATCCGCTTTGCGGGGCTTTGCCTCCGGGGCAGGGCCGTCGGCATAGCCAAGGATGCAGTGGCCGATGCCCTCGTAGTCGCCCTCGATGCCCAGCTCCTTCAGGATGGCCTTCCCTTCCTCGGACTCGAACTCCTCCTTCGCCCGGTGGATCCAGCAGCTGCCCAGGCCTTCGGCGTGGGCGGCCAGCATCAGGTTGCCCATGACCAGACTGCCGTCATAGAGATAAGTGCCCCGACTCTTATCCGCCAGCACCACCAGCACCACCGGTGCGCCGTAGAAGGGATCCGCGTCCCGGCCCATGATGCGGGCATTCATGGCGGAGAGCCTGTCCCG
>CALEQS010000151.1 GCA_937907975.1 uncultured Clostridia bacterium
GGGTGGAGAAGGATGACCGCCGTGTCAATGCCAAGAGCCTGCTGGGTGTACTCTCCATGGGCATCATGGACGGCACCAGCATTTCGCTGATCGCCGACGGTGTTGACGAGGCGGAAGCTCTGGACGCGCTGACGAAGCTGGTTTCCACTGCGCCTGCTGATTGATCCATCTGTAAGAGCGAAAGCGCCGCAGCAGTTCTGCGGCGCTTTTTTCTTCCCTGTGGGAGATTTGCCATGACGAAGGAAGAATTGAAAGATAAGGCTCATTCTCTGCCGCTGCACCCCGGCGTCTATATTATGATGGACGCCAGCAATACGGTGATCTATGTGGGCAAGGCCAAGGCCCTGCGCAACCGGGTCAGCCAGTATTTTCTGGATCTGGCCAGCCATACGGAAAAGACCCGGGCCATGGTCAGCCAGATCGACCATTTTGACGTCATTCTGGCCGACAGTGAGTTCGAGGCGCTGGTGCTGGAGTGCTCGCTCATCAAGCGGCACAAGCCAAAATATAATATTTTGCTGAAGGATGACAAAGGCTATCCCTATGTCCGCCTGAACCTGAATGCCTGCTATCCCCGCTTTTCCGTGGTGGGGCGCACGGCGCAGGACGGGGCCCGCTATTTCGGCCCCTATGGCACCCGGGGCAATACAAATGAGATCTTGGATGCCGTGTCGCTGGCTCTGCATCTGCCCACCTGCAAAAAGCAGTTTCCCCGGGACATCGGCAAAGAGCGCCCCTGCCTCAATCACCATCTGGGCAACTGCGACGGCTGGTGCCGTCCGGAGATGACTGAGGAGGCCTACCGGGAGCGCATCGCCCAGGCGGTGCAGCTGCTGGAGGGTGACTTTGCCGCGGTGGAGCAGCAGCTGCGCGAGCAGATGGAGCACGCCTCCGAGGAGCTGCGCTTCGAGACTGCGGCGGAGTACCGCGACCGCATCAAGGCCATCCAGCTGCTGGGTTCCCGGCAGAAGGTGGTGGCCTCTCTGCGGGCGGATGTGGACGTGTGCGGTCTGTTTTTGGGCGACGCCAAGAGCTGCTTTACCGTGCTCCACTTTCTGGCCGGTGATCTGGCGGGCCGGGATACGGAGCTTTTCCCCACCCCCATGGAGGAGGATAAGGGCGAGGTGCTGTCTGCACTGGTCAAGCAGTATTACGGCGGCCGGGGCAACCTGCCCCGGGGCATTCTGCTTCCCTGGGAGGTGGAGGACCGGGAGGAGCTTCAGCAGATGTTCACCGAGGCCGCAGGCCGGAAGGTGGAGGTGCTCGTGCCCCAGCGGGGCCATAAGGCGGAGCTCATCCGCATGGCGGAGCAGAACGCCGCCGACGAGGCGGAGCGGGCCACCACCCGGGAGGAGCGCCAGAACAAGCTGATGGTGTTGCTGGGGAACCTGCTGGGCCTGCCGGAAACGCCCCACCGCACCGAATCCTACGACATCTCCAATACGGGCAGCGCGGATATTGTGGCGGCCCAGACGGTGTTCATGGATGGTAAACCGCTGAAACGGGATTACCGCTACTACAAATTAAAGAATATGGCCGCACCGGACGACTATGCGTCCATGGATCAGGTGCTCCGCCGCCGCTTCCAGCGCTGGAAGGACGGGGACGAGAAGTTCACAACGCTGCCGGACGTCATTCTAATGGACGGCGGTCTGGGCCAGGTTCGTGTGGCTGTGCAGGTGCTGGAGGACTTTGGGCTCCATGTGCCGGTGTTCGGCATGGTGAAGGACAATCGCCACCGCACCCGGGCGCTGGTGGCCCCGGACGGCCGGGAGATCGGCATTCAGTCCAGCCCGGCCCTCTTTTCTCTGATCGGCCGGATGCAGGAGGAGACCCACCGCGCCGCCATCACATTCCATCACAAACAGCACCAGAAGAGCAGCAAGGGCTCTGCCCTCGACACCATCCCCGGGGTCGGACCGGCGCGGAAATCGGCACTGCTCAAGCATTTTAAGAGCGTAAAGGCCATTCGCGCCGCCACGGCGGCGCAGCTGGGCGAGGTCATCGGCCCAGCGGCGGGACGCTCTGTCTACGACTATTTCCACAGAGAGGAAGAAGCATAAATGCGCGTCATCACGGGCACGGCCAGAGGCCGTAAACTGGGACAGCTTCAGGGGATGGACACCCGTCCCACCACCGATCAGGTGAAGGAGTCCATCTTCAATATCATTCAGTTCGACATCGAGGGCCGCCGGGTGCTGGATCTGTTTGCCGGCACCGGCCAGCTGGGCATTGAGGCTCTGAGCCGCGGTGCGGCCAGCTGCACCTTTGTGGATCAGCGCAAGGAGGCTGTGGCGCTGGTGCGCTCCAATCTGAAGCTCTGTCAGCTGAGCGACAAGGCCCGGGTCGTGCAGGGAGAGGGGATCAGTTTTCTCGCCACGGTGCGGGAGCCCTTCCATTTGATCTTCCTCGACCCGCCTTACAAAGCGGAGTTGTTGGAAAATGCGCTGAAAAAGATCGCTGAGATTGACATGTTGACGGAAAATGGTATAATAATCTGCGAAAGTCCGGCGGACAAGGTTCTTCCGGAGCTGCCCCAGCCCTATCAGAAGGGCAGGGAGTATCGGTACGGCAAGATCAAGATCACCGTCTACCGAAAGGAAGTTTGACCTATGAGTACTGCCATCTACCCCGGCAGTTTTGATCCGGTGACCCTGGGCCATCTGGACATCATCAAGCGCGCCTCCCGCCAGTTTGACAAGCTGATCGTCTGCGTGATGGTCAATTCAGACAAGCACGGCCTGTTCAAGCCGGAGGAGCGGGTGGAGCTGATCCGCCGGGTGACCCGGCAGCTGCCCAATGTGGAAGTGGACATGTCCGCAGAGCTGCTGTCCGACTATGCCAAGCGCAAGCGGGCCACCATGGTGGTCAAGGGCCTGCGCGCGGTGTCCGATTTTGAAAAGGAGTGCCAGATGGCCCTCATCAATCGGAAGCTGAATCCCAATCTGGATACCATGTTCCTGCCTGCCCGGCAGAACTTTACATATCTCAGTTCCAGCGTGGTCAAGGAAATGGCCCGCTATCAGGTCCCGCTGAACGGGTTCGTCTCCCGGGAGATCGCTGAGGATGTGCAGGCAAAAATGGATGAATTTATAAAGAAAAGCCAGTCTTGAGACAGACGGCGACAGAAAGGATGAGTTAAATGGCAAAGAATAATGCCAACGGCGTCGATGAGATGCTGGATATGCTTTACGAGATGATCGACGACGCTAAGGCGATTCCATTCAGCAATGACTGCCGTCTGGATCGCAACGGCGCGCTGGATTTGCTGGACAGCATCCGCAACCGATTCCCTGTGGAGTTGAATGAGTCCATCAAGATCGTGCAGCAGCGCGAGGACTATCTGTCCAGAGCCCAGAAGGAGGCCCAGCGCGTGCTGGAGCAGGCTCAGGCTCAGGCTCAGCGCATGGTGGAGGAGCAGGAGATCGTCCGTCAGGCTCGCGCCGCCGCTGAGGAGGCCATCCGCACTGCCAAGGCCAAGGCCACCGAGATCCTGACCAAGGCCACAGACGATGCCAAGGCCGTCTCTGACGAGGCTGAGGAGCGTGCCGCCAGCCTGAAGCAGGCCGCCAACGAGTATTGCGCCGATGCACTGCGCCGCACTGAGGACGCTGTGGCCGAGGCTTACAGCGAGATCAAGGAGTCCCATGACCACTTCCGCGCTCTGGTCAGCACCGGCTCTGCCACCGCTTCTTCCTCCCGCCGCGCCGCTCCTTATGACGCAGAGAAGGATCAGTAAGCGCAATTCATTCATGATCAAAGCCCCGCCTGTCAGGCGGGGCTTTTGTTTATAAGCGGGTGTATTTTGAATGTGCTTACGCTTTCACCGTTTTCCGCCGGTGGCATACTATGGGATTGAGGCCGGAAACCACGGCGCTCAATCTTCATATAGGAGGTATCTCTCTATGGGATGCGGTAACGGTTGCGGATGCGGTTGGGGCGGCAATGGCTGCCTGTGGATCATCATTCTCATCATCATCCTGTTCTGCTGCGGTGGCTGCGGCAGCTGCGGCGGCTGTGGCTGCGGCAATAACGGTGGCTGCGGCTGCTGAGACGCAGTTCAGTAAAAATGGCCCCCTCCTAAAGGAGGGGGCCATCATTTATAAACATCTCACTCTTCGGAATTTTCACTGCTGCGGGGTGTGATGAGGTAGCTGAGTGCCAGCAGGGAGTCGGCAAAGTGGACATTTTCCACTACAACGCCTTCGTCCCGGATGCCCAGCTCGATGTTGGTGAAGTTCCAGATGCCCTTCACGCCGCCGGCAATCAGCCGCTGAGCGGTGGTGAGCGCCACGGTCTGTGGAACGGTGAGCACGCCCACGCTGGTGGGGTGCCCGGCCAGATATTCGTCCAGCTGGTCGATGGAATAAACGGGGACTCCAGCAATGCTCTTTCCCACAATAGCAGGGTCGGTGTCAAAGGCGGCAGTGAGCCGGAAGCCATTCTGCGAAAACTGAAAGTTGTGGATCAATGCTCGGCCAAGGTTGCCGGCACCCAGAATAATGGCGGTGTGGCCCTGATTCATGCCCAGAATTTCGGCAATTTCATCCCGCAGACTCTCCACATTGTAGCCGTAGCCCTGCTGACCAAACTCACCGAAACAGCTGAGATCCTGACGGATCTGGCTGGCCGTCAGATTCATGGCCTTGCCCAGCGCAGAGGAGGAGATCCGCACCACGCCCACCTGATAGAGCGAGTCAAGCTGACCGTAGTAGCGGGGCAGGCGTCGGATGACTGCGTTGGAGACTTTGCCTTTCTTCATGGGAATTCCTTCCTTTCTAATGCTAATTCTATTTTAGCGGCTCATAACAGGATTGTCAAATTTTTTTACAAGTTCTTCGAAAAAAGCTAATATATATTTTCAATTCTAAAAAAGAAACTCTGAATTGTGAAAAAAAAGCGCCGCTGTCAACGACAGCGGCGCTTTTTGATATTGGAAGAATTTTAGAAGTAGACCAGTTCGTCCTTGGGGGCTTCGGCCTTCTGTACGTCAAGAATGTGCAGCACCGGACCCTCGCCCTGATAAAGGGCAACTTTTTCGATCTGCACCCGGCCGGTGACGCGGACCCAGTCGCGGGTTTTCAGCTCCTTGACCTCAGGCCCCTTGATGAGCACGCCGAGGAAGGTGGTGTCTTCTGCACAGCACACCATGGCAAACCGTCCGGCGGCACAGGTGCCCCGGGGGAATTTGTCCGACTGGGCGATCTGGCCGAGGAAGGAGATCACCTTGCCCTG
>CALEQS010000152.1 GCA_937907975.1 uncultured Clostridia bacterium
ATTCGAGCCGTTTGTGCCAGGCCTCTTGTAAAGTTACCAGAACTTATTTATCATAATTTCTATCAAAAAGAAAAGGAGTGTTACTATCATGAATACTATGATCAAGACCCTGAAAAAGCTAGCTGGAGTTGTTGCTCCCCTGGCCCTGGCTCTGGCCGTCGTGACGGCCAATTCCACCTGCATCTGCTTCTCCAACCAGCCCACTCCCCCTGCGGCGCTGAACAAGTACAAAGCGGTTAAGTAATGATCGAGGCATTGTGCCGAAAACTTACTGCTCTGTGGTGTCGGCAGGGCACGATTTCAGATAGCGATGCAGAAGTTTATCGATACGGCTTGGAGCTGCTCGTCTCTACAGCAGTCAACTTTGCAGGAATTATCCTCATCTCATTTCTGCTGAGAAAACCGCTGTACTGGATCCCATATCTGCTGTCCTTCATACCTTGTAGAGTATTTGGCGGCGGTTATCACTCTAGGACACACCTTGGCTGCATACTGTTTACCTCTGTGTTATATCTGGGCGCAGTGCTTTGTGCGGATATGATCCCGTTATCGTGGATCCCGACTGCGTGTATCGCTGTTTCCTCGCTGGCACTTGTTCTCCTGTTTCTGCTTGCTCCCGTAGCAGCAGAAAACAAACCTCTGACTGCTTCGGAGCGGAAGCTCTATCGCCGCATCACATTAGCGGCCGGAACAGTCATCCTGTGCCTGGCTCTGATTTACAATCTAGTACATAATCTGGTTTCTGCAAGAACCATGATGATCTTTGTGTGCGGAGAAGGCACTATGGTCATCTCTATGATCGTGGCAGCCATAACCAGCGCAGCAAAGAAAACAGATTTGAATATTACTTCCCCTCAGTAAGTTCAAATCAAGTGATTCACAGAATATCTGGTGAGAGTTGAATAGAGGCATTCAGGTAATTGTCGCTTTCGCTCTGCTGTCTGTTCTGAGAGTCTGATGCGTTACAAGTAAATAACAGCTTGGTCGTTAAAGGCGGCAATGATTTTTGAGCAATTGCTTGAAGTCGTTGCCGCCTTATTTTTTGCCTTTCTGCTCTCTGCGCTGAAAGGCGGACTGTATGCTGGATCAATGGCAGGAAAATATCGCGCGCTATCCGTGAACTCCGCTCGTTCGAATCAATCAACGATACGGAGATCACGGAGGATAAAATGCATTTTGATCAAGTAGATTTTGGATATAGAATCAGAACCTTGCGGAAACGTCACGGCCTGACGCAGGATCAGCTGGCTGCGCAGCTTGGGATCAGCACTGACCATCTCGGCAAAATCGAGCTTGGAAAACGCGGCACATCAATTGACCTGCTTGTGCAGCTGGCCGAGAGCCTGAATGTGTCTGTCGATTACCTGCTGAATGGCACAGCGCATAGGTCGGAAAAAGTGCAGGTTTTGATCGCCCAGATCCGCCTTTTACTCGACGAATTGGACAATCAGGACTGATAGTCCGGGTTTTTCTTCAAAACCCGCCCAGACGCGCCATGGTAAACGGTGCCAATCAGAGGTACAATTTTCTTGATGGCAGAAGCCTTCTGTGTACCTTGACAAATACCGTTTTATGGTTATATCCGGCGACTTGAATACATCAGCCAGTAGGGAGAGCGTCAGACCGAGTGCGCGAGGACCACCTGTGCGGATATTCCGCATCCAAGGAGCTCATGAAAGGTGCGAGCGACACCCACTCAGGTCAAAGCAGGTTTGGCAGCCTGCTCCGCCATGATCCCGCTGGCCTATAATGGTACTCCTGTACAGCAGCTTCGAGAGGACCTCGGAGGGGTGAGACGCCCGTGATGCGCGCCTGCGCAGTTTAAGTATGGAAAGGAGTCGGTGGAAAGTGTGATGAAGTTGAGAACTTCAACACAAGGACGCAGCCTTAATAAAGGGAAATGGATGACTTTGAGCCTTGGTGAAACGATTGCGGAATACAAGGGTCAGTGTTTGCCGAAGTCATGGCACGAGGCGATTCAACGGATGCAGCCAAAAGAACTCGAAACAAAGGAATAAGTAACCAAGCTCGTCGCTCCCTATGGGACGACGGGCTATCCCAAAAAGGGTTTGCCATAGCCCATAAGAAGAAATTCGCCCCGAACGACAGCCAACTTACCATCTCGTACTTCTGCTGCTTCCCGCTGCACGCAAAAAGGACGCATCCTGCGATGCGTCCTTTTTAATCAGAATTCCAAAATCATATTGTTCCAAACCACGCCGCCGTGGGAGGAGGCGGAGACGCCCTCGTTTTTGAAGCCCATCGTCTCGTAAAAACCGATCTTTTCGTCCAGACAGGTCAGTGTCACGCCCCTGCGGCCCTCTTTTTTGGCCTGGTCGATGAGTTGGGCCATCAGTTTGTGAGCCAGTCCGCGGCCCCGGTACTCTGGCAGCATGTCCAGCCCGTACACGGACTGATAGGCCCCTCGCTCATTGTGGCTGTCGGTGCGCTCATACATCTCGTCCTCAATATAGCGTGCATCCAGCACAGCGCCGTTTACAAAGCCGATGGGCGTGCCCTCGTGCTCCAGCAGGATGAAGTGGGAGGGGAAAGTCTTGATGCGCTGTTCAAAGGCTGCGCGGGTGGCGGCCTGCTCTGCGGGAAAGCAGATATACTCGATCTCGGTCACGCGGTCCAGATCGCGCAGTTCCGCCGTGCGAAAATTCCATTCCACGGGAAATCACCTCATTCAAAATATTCATCCTATTGTAGCAAGTTCACCCTGTCAATACAAGTTATTTCCGCTTAAAAGTGAAAATTCGTTCAATTGGGCGGTAGAGCGGGGTGCGCGCGGCAAGGAACCAGCACAGCTCTGCCAGTGCCAGTCCGGCGATTACGTCCGGAATGCAGTGCTGTTTGAGAAACAGGGTAGAGGCGCAGACTGCCAGCGCAAACACGCAGTTGAATACCTTGTACCACAGTGGAATGCGCCGGTTGGCGCGCACGCCGATGAAGCAGAACCAGCTGGCCATGCAGTGGATGGAGGGAAACAGGTTTTTTGCCGGGTCGATCTGATAGAGCCACGCGGTCAGCTGGCTGAACAGGCCGCCGCTGACGATCTCAGGACGCACATTGGTGGTGGGCAGGAATACGAAGAAAAGGCCGCAGATGAGCTCTGCCAGCAGGTCGGCCGTCAGAAAGCGGAACCAGACCTCCTGCCCGCGCCGGGAGATCAGAATATAGTTGACGCCCCAGAAGAGAAAACAGCCGAAATAGACCACGATCCAGCCGGGCTGAAAGGGGATGGCCTCCTCCAGCGCAGTGGTCATGTCCAGTGCCGGACGGCCGCTCTGCAATGCGATCGCCCCGTTGTAGATCAGGCTGTTCCAGAGAAAGGCGAACACCAGAGAGAATGCGGCATAACGGGGTGCCAGCTTCAGCACATAGCCGTCTTTCAGCAGTTTCAAAGCACATCCTCCTTACCAGAGACGGTGCCGACCTGCTGACCCTGCCGCACAGACAGCTCCTGCCCTCGGGCAGTGCGGCGGAAGACT
>CALEQS010000153.1 GCA_937907975.1 uncultured Clostridia bacterium
GCCGTCAGCCACATCGAGGCTCAGATGGTTCAGCGCAGTCTTTTCATTGGCTGTGCCGGGATTAAAGGTCTTTGTGATATTTGTCAGCTTCAGCATTTTGCCGCACCGCCTTTCTTCCGCTTGCTTTCCCGCACAGCGGCCCAGATGATGCCAATGGCCAGCAGGATGGCCAGCAGGGCAAACAGCGCCCGGCTGCCGGGGAACAGGGCAGTCAGCAGTACACAGACCAGGCAGCACACCGCAAATGCCACGATCAGGATGCGGTAGAGGTCTTTACCGCGGCTGGCCAGCTTTTTCTGCTGGAAGTCTACCATCTTCATGAGCGTGGGATAGGAGATGGCCACAGCCACGATAATGGCGCTGACCAGCTTCAGGGCGGAGGCGGGCAGGTTGAACCGCAGTGCAATGGCCACCACAATGCGGTACAGGCAGGAGCCGATGACCACGCCCAGCGCCCGCAGGGGGATGGAGCGTTTGCCAAAGAGAGTCTCACCGATGATCAGGCTGGCCAGCGCGATGGTCACCATGCCAGTGCCCATGTTGATGTCGCAGGACTTGTTGTACTCGCCGATCAGACAGCCCGCCAGCGCGGTGATGGCGTTGGACAGGCACAGGCCGATGGTGATCATCAGAGCGGGATTGATGGAGGAGGACTTTACCATGTCCGGGTTGTTGCCGGTGGCCCGGATGGACAGGCCCAGCCGGGTGCTCAGAAACAGCAGGAGCAGTACCACGATCACAGCCACAAAGGCCAGCGCCACAATGAGCTTGCGCAGGGAGTAGAGCGGAGTGCCGTTCAGAAGATCCTGAAGCACGGTGAACACGGTGGTGGTGTCGTTCAGACTCAGAGTGGACTTGCCCATGACCAGAATGTTGATGGTGTAAAGGCCGGTGTTGACGATGATGCCCGCCAGCAGGCTTTCCACGCCCAGCTTTGTCTGTAATAGAGCCGTGATGAAGCCGGACAGAATGCCTGCCCCCATAGCGGCAAAGATCGCCAGAACGGGGTGGCCGCCGATGGCCACCACAGCGCCCACGGCGCAGCCCAGCGTGAAGCAGCCGTCGGTGGACAGGTCACACACATTGAGCATGGAGTAGCTCAAAAACAGAGCCAGTGCCACCAGACCATAGATCAGGCCCAGCTCCAATGCGTTTTGGATCAGATCCCATGTAAAGAACAAGATGATCTCCTCCTCATTTAATATATATAATATATAATATAGGACAGATACGGCGGCAACCGGGCGGCACAGGCCGCCCGGTCACATAAATTATAATGGGTTGGCTGAATTACTCGAAGTTTTCCGCAGTGGTGATCTCCTGGACGGAGGTGCAGTAGGGGGCAAAGGCCTGCTTGATGGTATCCAGATCCAGGTTCAGTGCGGCGCAGGTCTCGGTGTTCACCGTAGCGATGCCGTTGTCAAAGGTCTGGACCGGGGTCTGGGCAGGATCGGCGCCGTTGACCAGGATGTCTGCGACCATCTCGCCAGTGGCCTTGCCCAGCTTGGCGTAATCGACACCGTAGCCGAGAAACGCGCCGTTCAGAGCAAAGGAATCAGCACCGGTGTAGTGGGGGATGCCGGCCTCGATGAATGACTCATAGATAGACAGCTCGGCGTCCATGACGGTGTTGTCAGTGGGGGTGAACACGGCATCGACGCCCTCAGAGATCAGAGACTGGGCGGCCAGTTGGATGTCGCCAGTGGTGGAGCCGGTCTTTTCAATGTAATTGATGCCCTTGCTGTCCAGAAAGGCCTTGGCGTCGGCAATGGCCTGCGTGGAGGAGTCCTGTGCGGTGTCGTAGAGCAGGCCTACATAGTCGCAGTCGGGGTTGGCGGCCAGGATCAGGTTCATGATGGATTCGGTGTTCAGTGCGTCAGAGGTGCCGGTCACGTTGCAGCCGGGGGCGTCCATGCTGTCCACCAGGCCGGCGATGACCGGATCAGTGACGGCGGAGAAAACCATGGGGATGTCGGTGTCCTCCAGTGCACTCTTCATAACGGTGGCACTGGGGGTGGCCACGGCCACGACAATGTCCACATCGTCGGCAATCAGGTTGGCGCCGATCTGGCTCAGCACGCTCTGATCAGCCTGGGCGTTGTTTTCGTAATCCTTATAATCAAAGGTGACGCCCAGCGTCTCGCCCTGTTTGTCCAGCTCTGCCTCCAGATTTTCGACGATCTGGTTCAGAGAGGCGTGATCCATCCAGTTGACGATGCCGACCTTGTAGGTTTTGCCATCGCCATTGCCGGCAGCGGCAGAGCCGGAGCCTTCAGCGGTGGATTTGGCGGAACCTGTGCCGGTGCTTCCGCAGGCGGCCAGTGCCAGCACCATGGCCAGCGCCATCATCAGAGCAAGCAGTTTTTTCATTGTAAATTCCTCCTAGAGAATAAAACTTAGATGGCAGGCCATCCGCAAAAAAGGGTAAACAAAAAGACCCCTGCCCCACTATGGGACAAGAGCCTGACTCCTGCGGTACCACCCAAATTGACGATGTAGATAAAGATCGTCCACTTTCAACCCTGCGCTGTTCCTACGCAGTCCCTGGGGTAACGGGCGGGTTCCCGTCGGCGCCTACTAAAGTTTTGATCAAAACTCGTTTGGGCCGCCCTCGGAAGGCCATTCACTCTCCGGCCGGCGCTGTGCTCACACCTTTCACAGCTCGCTTTGCCCGGTGGTCTGGAGAACTACTCCTCTTCCTCAACGGTTTGTTGTGTTGAAGTATAGCGCCATTCTTCCGGCTTGTCAACAGATTTATGAAAAAAGTTTGGCATAATTTTTGCCCGCCGCAAAATATTCTATGCATAGTCCGTCTTTTGGGACACTTTTTATGGTATGATAGACACAGTTATTCCAGAAGAGAAATGGGGCGGTCCTATGCTCAAGCTGCTGCTGGGCAGAAATCAGAATCAGATCAGCGAAGCCGTACTGCACGCGGCAGCGGAGAATGTGCCCGGCCGGCGCAGCCTGGTCATCGTGCCGGAGCAGTATTCCCATATCACTGAGCGCCGCCTGTGCGCGATCGGAGGCGACTCCGTCTCTGCCCGCGCGGAGGTGCTCACCTTCTCCCGGCTGGCCCAGCGTGTCTTTCAGGAGCTGGGCGGCAGTGCCCGGCCGGTGCTGGACAAGGGCGGCCGACTGCTGCTCATGCACCTGGCGGTCCGGCGGCTGAGCGGAGAATTGAAGGTCTATCGCCAGGCGGGGGAGAAGGCCGGCTTTCTGACCAGTCTGCTGGCTACGGCGGACGAGTGCAAGAGCTACTGCATTCCGCCGGAACTGCTGCTGGAGGCCGGGGAGTCCGAGCCGGAGCGCGGCCAGCGTCTGCGGGAGCTTGGACTTGTGCTGGGGGCCTATGATGCACTGACCGCCCAGCGGGCGGAAGATCCCCGGGACAAGCTGTCACGGTTGGCGGATACCCTGCGTGGCACTGATTATTTCCGGGGGAAAGCGGTCTTTCTGGCCGGCTTTACCGATTTTACGCCCCAGGAGCGGCTGGTGCTGGAGGTCATGCTGCGCCAGTCGGAGCTGGTCACCGCCGGCCTGAGGTGCGACACGCTGGATATGAGCGGCGCGTCTGTGTTTGCTCCGGTGCGCCATACGGCACTGGTAATGACCTCTCTGGCCCGGGAGAGTGCTGCCCGCATGGAGTATGAGTGCCTGCCCCTGTCAGGGACGCTGGAGGCCGAGTTCTTTTTCTTGGAACAGCACCTGTTTTCCGGTGAGACTGCGGCATTTGAACGCCCGGCGGAGCATATTTCTCTGCAGTGCTGCGCGGATCCCTATGCGGAGGTATCTGAAGCGGCGGAGGAGATCCTGCGCCTTGTCCGGGAAGAGGGCGTGCGTTTCCGGGACATCACCGTGGCGGTGCGCGACCTTTCCGGCTGGGGCGACCGGCTGGAGTCGGTGTTCGCACGCTATCAGATCCCGATCTTCCTGAGCAGGATGGACGACATCCTGCAGAAGCCGGTGCTCACCCTGCTGACCGCGGCGCTGGATGCCACGGCGGGGGGTTATGAGTATGAGGATATGTTCCGCTATCTGAAGACCGGCCTGACCGGCGTTACGGCGGAGGAGCGGGACGAGCTGGAAAACTATGTACTGCGCTGGGACATCCGCGGTTCCCGCTGGACAATGGAGAAGCCGTGGAGCTGGCACCCGGACGGTTACGGCCAGAGCTGGCACGATGAGGACAGGGAGACGGTGAACCGGTTGGATGGGCTGCGCCGACAGATTATTGCTCCGCTGGAAGCGTTGAGGCAACGGAAGCTGTCCAGCGGGCAGGCGTGGGCGCAGGCCGTCTATGACTTTCTGGAGCAGATCAGTCTGCCGGAATGCCTGAAACGCCGTGCGGGTGAGCTGTGCGCGGCAGGCGAACTGCGGGAGGCGGAAGAGTACCGTCAGGTGTGGCAGATCCTCACCGGCGCGCTGGAGCAGTGCTCTGATCTGCTGGGAGAGGATAGCATGACGCTGGCAGAGTTTGCTGACCTGTTCCGTCTGGTGCTCAGCCAGTATCGGGTGGGCACGATCCCGGTCTCCCTCGACCGGGTGACCTGCAGTGATATGGCCCGGGTGAGCCATGCCAGCGGCCGCATCCTGTTTTTGCTGGGGGCGGACGACGAGAGCATGCCCATGGTGGGCGGCGAGAGCTGCCTGCTGACCGATGAGGACCGCTCTCTGCTGGCCCAGTTCGGCCTGGAGACGGCCTTGAATCAGGATCAGCGGATGGATCGGGAGATGATGCTGATCTACGAGTGCTGCACCATGCCGTCGGAGCGGCTCTATCTGAGTTATTCCGCCCACGATGTGGATGGGTCAGAAAAGCGCCCCAGCTTTGTGATCCACCGTCTGCGTGAGCTGTTCCCTGATGTGGAGTGTACACCTGAAGGCGGACAGCTTCCGTCTGCCCTGATCCCGGCGCTGGATGCGTCCTCTGCTCAGGGCGACCGGGTCATGCTGGCCGATCTGGCGGAGCTGACCCGGGGCGAGACGGCCCGCCGGGCGCTGAATGCCATGGATGAGCGACGGGAGGATCTGACCCGGGCGGCGGTGGATGAGCTCTACCGGGGCACGGTGCGGCTGTCTGCCTCCCGGATGGATCAGGTGAAGTCCTGCCATTATGCTTATTTCCTGAAATATGGCCTGAAAGCCCGGGCCAGAAAGCCCGCCGGGCTGGACGCCCCGGAGGCGGGCACCTTTGTCCACTATGTGCTGGAGCACGTCCTGTCTGAGGCAAAGCGGCTGGGCGGCGTGTCGGCGGTGGATGCAGATCAGATCCGCATGTTGGTCCGGGCGGCATCGGAGCAGTATATCCGGGAGAACATCGGCGGACTGGAGGATAAGACACCCCGGTTCCGCTATCTGTTCCGCCGGCTGGCCGGATCTGCCGAACAGGTGGTGGAGCAGATGGTGGAGGAACTTCAGAGCTCTGACTTCCAGCCCATCGCCTTTGAGCTTGGGTTTGGTCAGAATGAGACACTGCCGCCGGTCCAGCTGAAGGTGAACGGCATACAGGTGTCCATCTCCGGCTTTGTGGACCGGGTGGACGGCTGGGAGCACAATGGACGGCTCTATGTCCGGGTCATGGACTACAAGACAGGCCGCAAATCCTTTGATCTCACCGATGTATGGCACGGCCTGAATCTCCAGATGCTGCTCTATCTCTTCACGCTGGAGGAGAAGGGAATGCCCGGAGTGGAGGAACCCATCGTCCCGGCAGGTGTGCTCTACCTGCCCGCCCGGGAGGAGCATTTGACCGGTAGCCGCACCATGGATGAGGAGAGCCGCCGGAAGGCGCTGGACTCCAAGCTGCGCAGAAGCGGTCTTATCTTGAATGATCCCAACGTGGTGGATGCCATGGAACATATCCCGCCGGGCAGTGATGCCCGCTTTCTGCCTGTGCGCGTCAGCAAGCGCACAGGGGCCATCTCCGGCGATGCATTGGCTTCGGCGGTGCAGCTGGGCAGGCTGCAGAAGCATATCCACCACATCCTGCGTCAGATCGCGCAGGAGATCGGTTCCGGCAATATTCAGGCCGATCCATGGTACCGGGATGAGCGCCGCACTGCCTGCGCATGGTGCGACTACGCCTCCGCCTGTCATTTTGAAGAGGGGCGCTGCGGCGAGCACAGCCGCTACCTTTATCCGGTCAAAGGAACTGAGTTCTGGGAGCAGCTGGACGAAGAAGAACGCCGCGATGAGCGCGATGAGAAGGAGGGCGACTGACTTATGGGCGTGACACTGACGCATCAGCAGAAGGCCGCTGTTGATAACCGGGGCGGAGAGCTGCTGGTCTCCGCCGCCGCCGGTTCGGGCAAGACCCGCATTCTGGTGGAACGGCTGCTGAACCGGGTCCAGCAGGAGCATCTGGATCTGGACCGTTTTCTGGTCATCACCTACACCAAGGCTGCCGCCGCCGAGCTGCGGGGCAAGATCATGGACGAGCTGAACGACCGGCTGGCTGCGGATCCGGGCAATACCTTTCTGCGCCGTCAGAAGCTGGCTATCTACCGCGCGCAGATCTCCACGATCCACTCCTTCTGCACCGCTCTCATGCGGGAGGAGGGGTACCGCATCGACCTCCAGCCCGACTTCAGGGTGGGGGATGACAGCGAGTGTGCCGTCTTGAAAAACCGCATTTTGACCCGCGTGCTGGAGGAGCGCTACGAGCATCTGGAGGAAAAATCCGCCTTTTCCACACTGGTGGATACGCTGTCCGCCGGGCGGGACGACAGCCGCCTTCAGTCCATCGTGCTGGATATTCATACCCGCATCCAGAGCCACCCGGCCCCGGCCCGGTGGCTGGCCGATCAGGCCCGGGCCTTTGACCTGAGCGGCGTGAAGGATGTGGGTGCTACGGCGTGGGGACGGCTCCTCATGGAGGATGCCCGGCGGCAGGCCGCTTACTGGCACCGGCGCTTTGTGGAGGTGCTCGACCTTCTGCGGGAGGACGCGGCGTTGGAGAAGGCATATTCCGAGAGCTTTGATGGGACCTTGGACAATCTGGACGATTTCCTGGCCGCACTGGACCGGGGCTGGGACAGCGCCCGTGCCCTGTGCCAGATCCAGTTTCCCAAGCTGGGCCGCGCCACCAAAGTGGAGGACAAGGCCCTGCAGGAACAGGTAAAATCCGTCCGGGACAAGTGTAAAAAGCGCCTTGCCAAACTGACAGATACCTTTGCAGACTCCAGCGCGGATCTGCTGGAGGATATGGAGCGGGTGCGCCCGGTGGTGGAGGAGCTTTTACAGCTGACGGCGGACTTTGACGAGGCATACAGCCGGGAGAAGCGCCGCCGCAATCTGGTGGACTTTGCCGATCTGGAGCATCTGGCCTTAAAACTGCTCACTGATGAGGAGGGCAGACCAAACGAGCTGGCCCAGCGGTGGCAGGAGCGTTACGCGGAGATCATGGTGGACGAGTATCAGGACACCAACGAGGTGCAGAACGCCATCTTCCGTGCCGTCAGCGGCGGGGGAAAGCATCTCTTTCAGGTGGGCGACGTCAAGCAGTCCATCTACCGCTTCCGTCTGGCAGACCCCACCATCTTTCTGAGCAAGTACCTGGGTTTTGAGGAGTATCAGCACGCAAAGGATGGTGAGCCCCGCAAAATTGTCCTGTCCTATAATTTCCGCTCCCGGGCCTCGGTGCTGGAGGGCGTGAATTTTATTTTTGAAAACATTATGTCTACCGCATTCGGCGAGCTGGACTATACCGACGATCAGCGGCTCTATCCCAAGCTGCCCTATCCGGAGCACCCGGATGACCGGGTGGAACTCAATGTGGTGGATATGGCCGCGCTGGAGCGGGAAGAAGGGGAGGCCAGGGTGAGCCGGGACGCGGCAGAGGCGGAGTTCGTGGCCCGCCGGGTGCGCGCACTGCTGGACAGCGGCTTTTCCGTCACCAGCGGAAACTCTTTCCGCATGGTTCAGCCGGAGGATATTGCCATTCTATACCGCTCGCCCGGCTCGGTCATGGGGCACTTGACCCGGGCGCTGGACCGCCACCGCATCTCGTGGAGCAGTGACGGCACCGGCGATTTCTTTGCGGAGACCGAAGTGGCCGTGGCGGTCGCATTTCTTGAAATTGTGGACAATCCCCGGCAGGACGTGCCCCTGCTCAGCGTGCTCACCTGCCCGGTGTATGGCTTTACCGGCAGTGACCTGGCCCATCTGCGCGCCCAGTGCCCGGAGGGAGATCTCTGGCAGTGTGTGAAGGCGGGGGCTCAGCGGGGAGAGGAGAAGTGCGTTCACTTTGTAGATGAATTGAATTTACTGCGCACCAAAGCGGTGGATCTGGCCGGCCACCGCCTGCTCTGGCAGATCTATGAGCGCACCGGTCTGCTGGCAGTCTACGGTGCCATGGAGGGCGGCGCGGCCCGGCAGGACAATCTGCGCCTGCTCCACGAGCACGCAAGGCGGTTTGAAGCCAATGGGCATCAAGGCGTATTTGGCCTGGTCACCCAGTTGCGGCGCATGCGGGAATCCGGCCAGGGCCTGCCCAATCCGAGCCGGGAAGCGGGAAAAGGCGTTCGCATTATGTCGATCCACAAGTCGAAGGGACTGGAGTTCCCAGTGGTGCTGGTGGCCGGCCTGAACCGTTCCTTCAACCGGACAGATCAGCACGCCCCGGTGTTGTTCCACCCCAAATACGGCGTCGGCCCCAGCGGGCTGGACGGGGAGCTTCGGATCGAATATCCGACATTGGCCCGCCGGGCGGTGGCCCTCCAGCTGGACCGGGAGATGAAGTCGGAGGAGATGCGCCTTTTGTATGTGGCTATGACCCGAGCGCGGGAAAAGCTCATTCTGGTGCATACCAGTACCGACTGGGCGAAGCAGTGCGCCAAGCTGGCCCCGGACGCGGGGGCGAAACCAGACCCGGAGGCCCTGAATGCGCTGAGCACCGTGGGTGAGTGGCTGCTCCTGCCGGTGCTGGCCCGGCCCGACGCCGCCGATCTGCGCGCTGCGGGCGGCGTGAGCTGCCAACTCCTGATCCCGGAGGATCGCTGGGATGTCAAGCTGATCCCGGCAGTCAAGCCCGGCGTCAAGCGGACTGAGCAGACGGAACAGACCGCCAGGGACCGCCATCTCACCGAGGAGGAAGCTGCGAGACTGAACTGGGTCAACCCTTACGCCGCATTGGCTGACGCACCCTCCAAGGTGACGGCGACCCAGTTGAAGGGACGGGAGCTGGACGAGGAAGCCGCCGAGGGCACCGTCCCGGCCGCCGCGCTCAAGGAGATCGACTTTGCCCGCCCACGCTTTGATCAGGCCCAGCGTGGTCTGACCGCCAATGAGATCGGCACGGCGATGCACACCGTCATGCAGCTGATC
>CALEQS010000154.1 GCA_937907975.1 uncultured Clostridia bacterium
AAGGAGCTGGACACCTCCATGCCCATCGACCACTTCGCCATCCAGCTCAAGGGCGACCGGGTGGTGGACTCCGTCTGGCTGTCCGGTGACGAGCTGCCGCTGGTCAGCGAGACCGCCTATGCCGATCTGCCCGGCGGCTCTCCGGTGGCGGAGCTGACCTCCGATCAGCTGAACATTGCCTATGTCCACGTCAAGCGCGCCCTGACCGGCCTTGGCACCCTCACCTATGACAAACACGCCGACCTCTTCTACCCCGTCCACAAGGGCAAGCCTCAGGAGCCGCCCAAGCCGAAGGACAGCGGCAAGGAGGGCGGCAAAAAGCCCATGAGCGATCTGGAGGCCCAGATGCAGGCCATGCTGGACAGCAAAAAGAAGTAAGTCCCTTTGAAGGAGCGACATTATGACGGAACCCGAACAGAATCAGACCCCCGGCGAAGAGCAGAAGGAGCCCTACGTCCCCTCCCCGGTGTCCCGCCGCATCTGGGCGTGGATGGGCGTGGTCTATATGGTGATCCTGATGGTACTCATCACCTACTGGATCGCCACCTCCAGCTTTATCACCGGCATCACCGGCATCATACTCTTCCCCCTGCTGGGAGCCATGAGCGCCCAGGGCTTCAACAACGCCCGGCTGTGCAGAAAGGGTGAGCGGGGCGGAAACCTCAAATTGCTCAACGCCACCGCCGTCATCATGGCTGTCGTGGCCGTCGTCACCCTTGCGCTGGGCATCGTCCAGCTGATCGGAGGTTGAGCCATGGAGATCCAGACGATTTTAAAGGACGGCCTGGCCGCCCTCGGTTTATCCACACTCAGCGCGGAAAAGCTGGAGCGCTACGGCACGGCGCTGGTGGAGAAAAACAAGGTCATGAACCTGACCGCCATCACCGACCCGGCGGGCGTGGCCCAGAAGCATATGCTGGACTGCGCCGCCGTGCTGGGCGCGGCAGAGTTCGACAAAAAGCGCGTCATCGACGTGGGCACCGGCGCGGGCTTCCCCGGCCTGGTGCTCAAGATCTGCAATGACAGCATCGACCTCACCCTGCTGGACAGTCTCCAGAAGCGGGTGGACTGGCTGGCGGAAATTTCGGCCGATCTCGACGCCCCCGCCCGCACCGTTCACGGACGGGCGGAGGAGTTTGGCAGAGAAGCCGGCTACCGGGAGCAGTTCGACATCGTCACCGCCCGGGCCGTGGCCGACCTGCGGATGCTGTGCGAGCTCTGCCTGCCCTTCGTCAGGGTGGGCGGCGTGTTCCTGGCCATGAAGGCCGGGGACTGTCAGGAGGAGCTGGACGCCGCCGGCCGGTGCATCACCCTGCTGGGCGGGCGGCTGTTGAAGCCTTACCGCTACACCATTCCCGGCACCGACCTGACCCGGCAGGTCATCCGCATTGAAAAAATTGCCCCCACCCCGGAGAAATACCCGCGGAGATTTGCAAAGATCCAGAAAGCGCCGTTGTGAGGGGAATCCTTTGGTGCGGCGCTGGCAGCTTACAGGTCTAGACTTGGCTCCCCTGTGCAAGGGGAGCTGGCAGGCCGTAAGGCCTGACTGAGGGGTTGTAAGCCTGCATATAGCAGGAGGCTTACAACCCTCCCACCGCTTCGCGGTCCCCCCTCCCTTGCACAGGGAGGGTTGTGAAGGTGCAGTGCAAACTTTCAGTCTGTCATCCTGAGCGGAGCGAAGGATCTTAAAACACCCACCTCTACAACTGCCATGCGGATCGTCGAGCATCAGTGCTGGAAGGCCGCTTTGCTCCTCAGAATGACAGGGTAGGCGGTCTGCACTAAAAACCCGTTATCATTATCCCCCAATCCCCACCAACCCGCTGTGATTTTCAAAAAACTGAGCCCCTGCGGGGGATTTCCCGGGAAAAACCATTGAAACCCGGGCAGAATTATGCTAATGTAAAGTTAGGAAAGTAGGTAAGCCCATGAGCATCGGCACAGCCATCGTCATCACCTCCGGCAAAGGGGGCACAGGAAAGACCTCCACCGCCGCGGGCGTTGCCGCCTGTCTGGCGGCCATGGGCAGACGCACCCTCTGCATCGACGCAGACATCGGCCTGCGCAATCTGGATCTGACCCTCGGCATGACCGATCAGGCCCTGATGGATTTCACCGACGTGATCCAGGGCCGGTGCAGTCTGGAAAAGGCCGCCGCCGTGCACAAGGGGCTTCAGAACCTGTACCTCATCACCGCCCCCGTCACCCTCCCCGCCGGCGTGGACGAGGACGGAATGCGCCGCCTGATGCGCCAGGTGCGGGAGAGCTTTGACTACTGCATCATCGACTGCCCCGCCGGCGTGGGTACCGGCTTCCGGCTGGCCACCTGCGCCGCCGACCGGGCCATCGTGGTCTGCAACGCGGACGCCGCCGCCCTGCGGGACGGTCAGGCCGCCGTTCAGCGTCTGGCCGGACTGGACATCCCCATGCACCTGGTGGTCAACCGGGTCAAGCCCCGGCTGCTGCGCAAGCTCCGGCTCAACGTGGACGACGCCATGGATCAGACCGGCCTGCCCCTGCTGGGCATGGTGCCGGAGGACGAGGCCGTCACGCTGGCCGCCGCCCGGGGCGTCAGCCTCATCACCGTGGCCCGGAGGGGCGCGGCGCAGGCCTATTACAATATTGCAAGACGCATCACCGGCCAGCGGGTGCCCCTGATGCGGATCTGACCCCCACAAAATGTCCGACACCTCCGCGCCCGCCGGAGCGTGCCATATAAAAGAGAAAGGATGTGTCCGACCCATGAATATCGCGCTCATGGCCCATGACAACAAGAAGGAACTGATGATCCAGTTCTGCATCGCCTACTGCGGCATCCTTGCGAAACACACCGTCTGCGGCACCGGAACCACCGCTCGCGTGGTGGCTGAGGCCACCGGTATGCCCGTGAAGCCCTTCATGGCCCGGGCCCACGGCGGCATCCAGCAGATCGGCGCCCGCATCACTTACGACGAAATCGATATGGTCATCTACCTCTCCTACCCCAAGGACGAGGACGACGAGGCCAATCTGTCCTATATCCGCCGCCTGTGCGATGAGCACAACGTGCCCATCGCCACCAACCTCGCCACCGCTGAGATGCTCATTCAGGGCCTCGCCCGGGGTGACCTGGACTGGCGCGAGATCGCCCATCCCCGCAGCGGAAAGAGCACGCTGTAACCTTTTCCACAATTTGCGCCGCAGTGACGCCGCATGAGTACGTCTCCCCCCTTCGGCCAGAGAACAGGGCCACAGGCTGGAAGCCCTGCCACGAAAAGAGGGACGGAAGACAGCGGCCGAGCGGGGCCGGAGACGGCCGCGGTCAGCCTTCCCGCACCCACGAAGGCCAAAAGGACGCACGCTGCGCGCGCGTTGAATTTGGGTGGCACCACGAAAGCACCGCATGGTCATCAAAGCCTGCTTTTCGTCCCAAAGCTGATGAAGCTGGGAGGAAAGCAGGTTTTTTGGTGCCTGGAGAAAACTCCACATAAGACACGCCCTAGTACGTTATAAATAACTCGGCACCTCTAAATACATTTGTCTTGTTCATTGAGGAGAAAACTATGGCTAAAAGAAGATACTATCAAAAAGAATTATATCATGAGGGGCTGAATAAACGGCAAATTATTCACGCCTCATCCATATATGAGTTAGAACAAAAAGAACGTGTTCTTTTATCTCAATGGGAAGTTCAGTGGAGCAAGGTTCTGGAAAAAGAGAAAAAAAGACATAACTTGGAAGCATCTCTGGCAGATGCTGCAAAGCAGACAGAACAGTGTGAAAACTTGCAGGTTCAATTAGACACAATTCTTAAACGGAATATGCACCCAAAAAGGAAGTCTGTCTTATCTACTCTAAGTAAATTTTCTGAATCAAAGCCAAAATGCTCCTTTTTAAAGGACAATCCGAATATGCCCGCACGAACAGACAACAAATATAATCCCCCAATTCCTTTTCTTACA
>CALEQS010000155.1 GCA_937907975.1 uncultured Clostridia bacterium
AAAGGTGCTGTCTGTTATGCGTTCCCGCAATATCTCTGTCAGCATTATTTTGCAGGCACTGAGTCAGCTCAAGCAGCTCTACAAGGATTCGTGGGAGATTATTCTGAGCAATCTGGACGAACTGCTCTATCTGGGAAGTTCTGAGGTCAGCACCCATGAGTATATCTCCAAGCGGCTGGGCAAGGAGACAATCGACACAAATTCCTATGGTCGAAGCCGGGGCCGCAGCGGCAGTTACAGTACAAACTATCAGCAGACGGGCCGGGATCTGCTGACACCTGATGAGATCGGACGTCTGGACAATCGACAGGCCATCCTGTTTGTTCGTGGTGAAAAGCCGGTGCTGGACAGCAAGTTCGTACTGGAGCGCCATCCAAATGCCAGACAGATGAATGCGCCGCCTTATCGACACGGTGTTGCGCCGCTGGCAGAGGGTACCTTGACAGTTTTGAACCAAGCCATAACAGAACAAGAACAAGTCGAGCTTCTATCAGAGTCGGAGATAGAAGCTCTTTTTGATTTTCGGGAGGAATCTCAACATGAATAAAAAAAGACTTTCTAAAATTTTTCGCACGGTTGGAGTAGCTGGAGCTTTGATTTTACTGCTGGCCATCCCGGCCTTTGCCGAAGGCGAGGGCAATGAGGTGACTACCACACTGAGCAATCTTGTCAACTTCATTTTTGACATTCTGCGTCTGCTTGGCCTGCTGGCCTGTGCTTGGGCCGGATTTCAATTAGCAACAACCTTTTCAAGTCATGATCCAGCCCAGCGCATTCAAGCGGCGGCTGTTTTGGCTGGCGGACTGCTTCTTGTGTTTTTGAAGAGTGTCCTTACGGCCATTGGCGTCGTGATCTGAGCACAAAGCCATGGGAGACAGTATTATCAATTCACTCCAGTCCGCGTTGTCGATTTGGAACGAAAAACTGAGCGAGCTGTTTTCAATGCTCACCACCACCCCGGAGGAGTTTCGGGGTGGTGCCATATGGTCAATCATTCTGAAGGTATTTGACTCCATGTCGGCGGTCGGTCTGGCTCTGGTGACGCTCTGCTGGTTTGCCGGAGTCATCAAGACCGTGGGAACCTTCACGGAGCTGAAACGCCCGGAGGTGGCAGTCAAGGTAATCGTCCGGCTGATCCTGGCCCAGTACGTCGTCACCAACGCGCTGAAGCTTATGAAGCAGTTTATATCGCTGGCCTGTGGTATCGTGGCCAATATTATGACCACATCCGGCTTTTTTGCGGAGGATGGTCTGGTTCTGCCGGAGGAGATCATCAGTGCTGCGCAGAATGTCGGTGTCATCAGCGGACTGGGTGCGTGGATCGTAGCGCTCATCTGTATGCTGGTCATTACTGTGCTCAGCTTTATTATCCTGCTGACAGTATATGGCCGCTTTTTCAAAATCTATATTTATACGGCGTTGGCTCCGATTCCATTGTCTGGCTTTGCAGGTGAACCGACCAGCGGCATGGGGCGGAGCTTTGTCAGATCCTATCTGGCCGTACTGATGGAGGGGGCTGTGATCCTGCTGGCCTGTGTGATCTACTCCGCCTTTGCGGCCTCGCCGCCGGTGATCGACCCGGATGCCAGTGCACAAACTATGATTTTTACTTATATGGGCCAGCTCATCTTCCAGATGCTGATCCTGGTGGCGACGATTCGCGGTGCCGACAGGATCGCCCGAGAAGTGACTGGCCTGTGATCGGAGGAAAAGACAAATGAATTATGAAATTGGCCCGGATCTGCGGGAGATCAGCGAAACGATCTGGTTTGGATTGAATCTGAGACAGCTCCTGTCCAGTGTGGTCGGTATTGTGCTGTCCGTACTGATCTGGGTGCTGCTGCGGGACAGGCTGGGTCAGCAGTACACCAGCTGGCTGTGCTGCGCCGCCGTCGCTCCATGCGCCTGCATCGGCTTCGTCAAGGTGCAGGGTCAGCCCTTTGAGCGCTTTGCGCTCTCGTGGCTGAAATTTGCGTTTCTGGAGAGCAAAGAACTCCCCTTTAAATCAAATGACATCAACGTGAAGCTGCTCTCTGCGCGGCGTGATAAAGTGACGAAGGGAAAGGACGGTGATGCGGATGAAAACGCTGAAGATGTACGCGAAGCCGGATAAGGAGCGCTATCGGCCTGCCCGTAAAGTACAGGACATCATTCCGATCAGGAAAATCTGGGCAGACGGCATCTGCCAGGTTGGCAAGGATCAGTACAGCAAGGTATGGCGGTGTAGTGACATCAACTATCAGATGGCGTCGGACGATGACCGGGAGCTGTTCAATGCGCAGTATCAGGCGCTCCTGAACAGTCTGGAGTCCGGCTGCTTCGCCAAGGTCACAGTGATGAACCGGCGGATGGATCGGGCGCAGTTTGAACGTGACGTATTGCTAGAGGAGCAGGGCGACAGCAATGACGTATACCGCCGAGAGCTGAATGACGTGTTGCTGGAGGAGACCAACGGCGGCACCGGCATTGTGCAGGAACGCTATATTACGGTCAGTCTGCGCCGGAAAACCGTAGAGGAGGCCCGCCGTGCCTTGCAGCGCATCGGTGCCGCCCTGTTTGCCAGATTGAATGACATGGGCAGCTACTGCGAGGAGCTGGACGCCGGTGAACGGTGCCGTATCCTCCACGACTTTTTCCGGGAGGGTGAGGAGTCGTCATACCACTTTGACCTTGCTGAGATGCAGGAACAGGGCTATGATTTCCGGGACTACATTATTAAAACTGAAAGATAAATATTCGGCCGAAGCATTGGAGCTGGCCTGTGCGG
>CALEQS010000156.1 GCA_937907975.1 uncultured Clostridia bacterium
GGCTGAGGGTCTGATGCTGATGACCCCCTTCGCCGCCAGCGATGATCCCGAGTTCACCTCCACCTTTGAGGCCAACGAGGGCTTCACTCCCACTCAGTTCGCTGCTGACGGCTATGACTGCGTGTATGCCATTTATCAGGCTCTGGAAGCTTATGCCAGCAAGAACGGCGGTCTCGATCTGGACAGCATGGAGTATTCCGATCTGTGCGACATCCTGATCGGTGAGTTCACCGACTCCAGCTTCTCCGTGGACGGCCTGACCGGTAGCAATATGCACTGGTCCGAGAACGGCGAGGTCAACAAGGATCCCAAGGTCTATGTGATCAAGGACGGCGCTTATTCCGCACTGTAATCCGATCTGGCCCCTCTGAACGAAACCAAATGAAGGGGGCTGCCTGTTCCGCGCGGGCAGCCCCCTTTCGGCTATTTTCAGTCGCCAGTCATCAGAGCGCTGCTGCGCTTGGCATCCATCCCCAGCGAAAGGGCGTTTTGATGAGTGGCCGCTGCAAAGCAGCCGGACACTCCCTACCCTTGACTTGAAAGAAAGAAATGAGGTGTAACCATATGTTATCCAACCTGATCAACGGCATCAGTCTGGGCAGCGTATACGCTATCATCGCATTGGGCTACACAATGGTTTACGGCATCGCCAAGATGCTGAACTTCGCCCACGGCGATGTCATCATGGTGGGCGGCTATGTGGCCTTCTGCACAAACTACTATCTGGGCTGGCACGCCCTGCCCTCCATCCTGCTGGCGGTCATCGTCTGCACCCTGCTGGGCGTCATCATCGAGCGGCTGGCCTACAAGCCCCTGCGTTCCGCCGGTTCTCTGGCCGTGCTGATCACCGCCATCGGCGTCAGCTACTTCCTGCAGAACGCCGCTCTGCTGATCTGGTCCTCCAACCCCAAGAGCTTCCCGAATATGCTGGGCTCCAAGTCCTTCACCATCGGCTCCGCCACCATCACCAGCACCGCGCTCATCACCATCGTCGTCTGCGTGGTCATTATGATCGGCCTGACGCTGTTTACCAGCAAGACCAAGATGGGCAAGGCCATGCGGGCTGTCAGCGAGGACAAGGGCGCCGCACAACTCATGGGCATCAATGTCAACGGCACCATCTCCCTGACCTTCGCCATCGGCTCCGGTCTGGCCGCCATCGCCGGTGTGCTGCTGTGCTCCGCCTACCCCACCCTGATGCCCACCACCGGCTCCATGCCCGGCATCAAGGCCTTCACCGCCGCCGTGTTCGGCGGCATCGGCTCCATCCCTGGGGCCCTGCTGGGCGGCATTCTGCTGGGCATCATCGAGATATTTGCCAAGGCGTTCAACACCAACATCTCTGACGCTGTGGTCTTCCTGGTGCTGATTGTGGTGCTGCTGGTCAAGCCCACCGGCCTTCTGGGCAAGGTGGTCCGAGAGAAAGTTTGAGGTGGCAGAGATGAAACAGAGCGTATCCGCCAAGAGAAAGCTGGCGGGAAAATTCGTCACTTACGGCATTGTCATCGCCTTTTACATCATCATCCAGGCCCTGAACGGGGCGGGCATGGTCTCCCCCTCCATCGCCGGACAGCTGGTGCCCATCTGCGCCTATGTCACCATGGCTATCTCCCTGAACCTGGTGGTGGGCTTCTCCGGTGAGCTGTCCCTGGGCCACGCGGGCTTTATGAGCGTGGGCGCTTTCTCGGGCATTGTCACCGCTATGTCCCTGCAGCAGGCCATCCCCAACGGCGTCGCCCGCCTGGCGGTGGCCATGATCGTGGGCGCGGTGTGCGCCGGTATCGCCGGCGTCATCGTGGGCGTGCCCGTGCTGCGCCTGCAGGGCGAC
>CALEQS010000157.1 GCA_937907975.1 uncultured Clostridia bacterium
CCCGCTTCGGGCGCGGCCTGTGGCGGGATTTGCTCTTCACGGGCGGGTGATCTCCCTTGCTCTGATGTAGAGTCAGGAGCCGTGTCCTTTGTGTGGACAGTCTGGTCGCAGGTTTTGCTTCGCGTTTGATGCAGCAGGGCGGTGATCTGGTCAGCCAGATCAGAGGCACTCTCCCTTGGCTTGGCTGGCGCTTCCGTAAGCGCTGCCTTGGCGGCGTCAGAACTGGACTCCTCCTGTGGGGCGGCCGCAGCGGTGCTCTTATCATCTGCGGCGCTTTCATCGGCGTTCTGAACTGAGGCCTCTTCTGGCGGCGCAGGTTCCTCGGGTTTTGGTGGATCTGCATGGCCATACAGAGCTTCCAGCGTGACCGTCTGCTCATAGAGCCGGGCCTCGTCTGGAAAAGCGCCGACAATATCGGCATAATAATTACTTTTGCGGTTTGGCTCGGATTTAGGGTGAATGCGCACCCGTTCATTGTTCAATGCAAAAAATTCGTCGCAGAATTGACTTAGAATGATGGCACGGTTGGTCTTTTCCTGCTTGCTGATGTCCTTGCGGTGCATGAGGTCGCTGTGAAGCTGATGAGTAAAGCGGCTGATGTCGCCCACGTTTTCCGCGTCGACAGCGATGAATCGGACCGGGCCGAAGTGGATGCGCATGGTCTGGGTGTCTACCGTTTGCTTCAGCTCCCGATAGCAGGGCTCGCTGGTCAGTGAACTGCCGCTGACATAGAAGAGCAGCAACATACAGTCCAGGTCGCTGATGGCCTCCAGTGCGTCGTCTGTCCAGGAGACCTTCGTTTTATCCAGATTGCGCTCATCCAGCCACACGTTATAGCCAAGACGCTGGAACATCAGCACATCCTCCCAGACCAGCAGATGGTCGTTGGCGCTGTAACTGATGAAGATGTAAGGATTGTCCCGGTCACAGGGTCTGATCTGGCTGAGAATGCCTGCCGCGTCCATGGTGCACTGACCTCCTGTCGAAAAGCTGATATAAAATTATTATACCAGTTCTTTTGTGTTTGTAAAGGCGAAAGAATACGCAAACAGCCCCAGCTGTCCGTTTTTTAGGACAGCTGGGGCTGCGCTTATTTCAACAGCTTCTGCAGCAGCTTGGAGATCTCCTCCAGCTTTTCATCCGCGTCGCCGCTCTCGGCGGCCTCCCGGACACAGCAGGACATATGGGCCTGCAGAATGGCCGCGTTGGCCTTGGTCAGAATGGACTGGGTGGCCATGATCTGGTTGGAGATGTCGATGCAGTAGCGATCCTGCTCCACCATGTTCAGAATGCCGTCCAACTGGCCCCGGGCCGTTTTTAAAAGCCGCTGGACCTGTTCTTTATCTGCTTTCATTGAATGCCCTTCACCTCATATCCGGCATTGGTGACTGCCTGGGTCAGCACCTTGTCGCTGACCAGCAGGCCGCATTCTACCGTGGCGGTCTTGGCGTCCAGGTCGACTACGACGCTCTTGACACCCTTGACTTCACTCAGGGCTTTCTCTACTCGGCTCTGGCAGTGCTGACACATCATGCCTTCCACGTTCAATACCTTTTTCATCGTTTCCTCGTCTCCTTTTTCTTCGTCAGCAGTTTCTTTCGTTTCGACCGGCGGGATCTGTGCCGGCTTTGCTGCAGGCGTGGAATTGCCTGCAGTATGTTTGGGCTTAAAGAATCTCAGCCGCAGGGCGTTGGACACCACACAGACCGAGGACAGGCTCATAGCCGCCGCACCGAAGATCGGGTTCAGCTGCCAGCCCAGCAGGGGATAGAACAGTCCAGCCGCCAGCGGGATGCCGATGGAGTTATAGAACAGCGCCCAGAACAGGTTTTCTTTGATATTGCGCAGGGTGGCGCGGGACAGCTCGTAAGCGCCCACCGCGTCCATCAGCGTGGAGCGCATCAGCACCACGTCGGCGCTCTCCAGTGCCACATCAGTGCCGGCGCCGATGGCGATGCCAACATCTGCCCGGGCCAGCGCCGGGGCGTCATTGATGCCATCGCCGATCATGGCGACCTTTCTGCCCTTCTGCTGGAGCTCTGCCACATGGCGCTCCTTATCCTGGGGCAGCACCTCGGCGATGACCTGAATGCCGCCCATGGAGCGGCCCACGGCCTCGGCGGTGCGGCGGTTGTCGCCGGTGAGCATGACGACCTCCAGCCCCAGCTCACGCATGGCGCGGATGGCGTCCAGACTGTCCGCCTTGGGCGG
>CALEQS010000158.1 GCA_937907975.1 uncultured Clostridia bacterium
TACCTCGCTTTCATCGGATTTGCAGCTTTTTCTCGGATCTGTCGCCAACATCGCCGGGATTCTGGTTCAAATACCTCCAAACCTGTTTGTTCGCTCTCAGTGCGAATGCTTTACTCACATACTGCGCGTTCTTAACTTACTCTGCGGCGTCTGCTGACTCGATCCACTGCATTCAGAATAGGCTGACCTTCTTGTGCATTGGACTCATTCCTTTCTGTGACTCTAAAATAGCACAGGCCAGAGAAGGCGTCAATGGATTTTAATGGTATTATTATTTAAAGATCCGGTCGTCAGTTTTTATTCTATTTCTGGAATGGCAAATGCCCCGCTCCAGAGGGAGGGCGGGGCATCGTCAAAAAGAGATGAGAGAGAAAAGGAATGAAAAAGTTTGCTTGCATCAGGAGCGGCTTGCGGCTTTCTCTCCTGATCTGAATGTATCATAGCTGAAAAAACTTTAGCTTTTCTGAAAAAGCTATGAACGATTTATGAATGCCTGCAAAGCACCTTGACGCGGCGGCCGGGGCCCGGTAAAATAGCATTATCGACGATCAATAAGCAGAATTTTCAGGAGAAGTTATGACAAAACTCGTCAATCAGGCGCTGATGCAGGCGCTGTGGAATATGTTGGAGGTAAAGCCGCTGGACAAAATCACGGTGAAGGACATCGTGACCGCCTGTGGCATCAACCGCAATACCTTCTACTATCATTATGAAGATATTTACGCCCTGCTGGAGGACTGCTTCCGCTCGGAGACAGAGCAGATTTTGGATGAGACGGCGGCCCACGAGAGTTTTTATGAGGATTTTCTCCGGTCGGCGGCCTTCATTTTTGACCATAAGAAAGCGGTCATCCACATCTGCGAGTCCAAAAGCCGGGATGTGATCCGCCGCTACTTTGAGGAAGTGGCCCAGGCCTTTGTGAGCCGATTTGTGCATCAGGCGGCCGGGGAGCGGCCGCTGACGGAGGATGATCTGAAATTCATCATCTCGTTCTATCGGAATGCCCTGGTGGGCACCATGCTCCACTGGCTTCAGGAGGGTCTGCCGCCTTACCAGTTCGATGTGCTGCGCCGCCTGTCCGACTCATTTGATGCCACCATTGAGGATATGATCCAGACCTGCCTTTCCGGGCGGGAAAAGGAGAAGGAGAACTGAACTTAAACACTTTGCGCGCCGTGTTCAATTTTTGGGCACGGCGCGCTTTTTGTCTGTATTCATCTGCAGGGAAGCGGGGTAAGATAGGCACAACGAAAGGATGTGAGCATATGGGAAGCATGAATCGCCTGCGGGCGGTCAAGACATCCTACTGTATTCTCTCTGGCTGCATCGCGGTGCTGGGTCTGATCTTTCTGATCTGGCCGCAGATCTCGCTTTCGGTGCTGTGCCGTATCAGCGGCTGTGTCCTGCTGGCCGGCGGTATTATCAAGGTGGTGAGCTACTTCACAAAGGATCTCTACCAGCTGGCGTTTCAGTTCGATTTGGCGCTGGGCATCACCATGATCGTCATTGCAGCGGTCATGATCTTCCACACAAAGGCATTGCTGTCCATGCTCACAGTGTGTATCGGGCTATTTATGCTGTTCGATGCGGCGCTGCGGGTGCAGACTGCGCTGGACGCCCGCCGCTTCGGCGAGGAGCGCTGGTGGCTGGTGCTGGCACTGTCCATCCTGGTGGCGCTGGCGGGAATCCTGCTCATCCTGATGCCCTTCGCGGCGCAGGGCGTGATCCTGCGCATTGTGGGACTCAATCTGGTGCTGGACGGCGCACTGAACTTCTGGCTGGCCAAGACCACCGTGAAGGTCCCCAAAGATGTCCCGTATGAAATTATGGAAGATGAACATTCTATCTGAGAAAGGCGGATTTTATCATGAGTAAGTTTAAGACGAAAGATTGGGCAAAGCTGGGTGCCGCTGTGGCCGCCGCAGGTGTGGGGGCTGCGACCGGCGCACTGGCCGCAAAACGGGCGAAGCAGTCCGCAGGTAAAAAGCAGGAGAAAAAGGCCGCAGAGGCGCTGCGCCTGAGCACCTACCGCAACACGGAGCGGGGCGCCAACGCTAGGAACAGCAAGGGCATTTACTATTCCAACGGCAACTACGAGGCCTTTGCCCGCCCCGAAAAGCCTGAGGGCGTGGATCAGAAGTCCGCATGGCTGGTGGGCAGCGGCCTGGCCTCTCTGGCGGCGGCCTGCTTTCTGGTGCGCGACGGCCAGATGAAGGGTGAGAATATCCACATTCTTGAGGCTATGGACATCGCCGGCGGCGCCTGCGACGGCATCAACGATCCCACCCGCGGCTATGTGATGCGGGGCGGCCGGGAAATGGAGAACCACTTCGAGTGCCTGTGGGATCTGTTCCGCAGCATTCCGTCTCTGGAGACTCCGGATGCCTCTGTGCTGGATGAGTATTACTGGCTCAATAAGCACGACCCCAACTACTCCCTGTGCCGTGCCACAGTCAATCGGGGCGAGGACGCCCACACCGACGGTCAGTTCCATCTGAGCCAGAAGGGCTGCATGGAGATCATGAAGCTGTTCTTCACTCCGGATGAGGACCTTTATGACAAGACCATTGAGGACTTCTTCGATGATGAAGTGTTCTCCTCCGACTTCTGGCTGTACTGGCGCACCATGTTCGCCTTTGAAAACTGGCACAGCGCACTGGAGATGAAGCTCTATATCCAGCGCTTCATCCACCACATCGGCGGCCTGCCCGACTTCTCCGCGCTGAAGTTCACCAAGTACAATCAGTATGAGTCCCTGATCCTGCCTGTGCAGAAGTATCTGGAGAGCCACGGCGTTCAGTTCCAGTTCAACACCGAGGTCACCAATGTGGTCTTCGACTTTGACGGCGAGAAAAAGACCGCCAAGAAGATCGTCTGCAAGGTGAACGGCGAGGAGCGGGAGATCGAGCTGACCGAGAACGACCTGGTGTTTGTCACCAACGGCAGCTGCACCGAGGGCACCATCTATGGTGACCACACCCACGCCCCCGTAGGTGACGCCGAGGTGCGCACCAGCGGCTGCTGGAGCCTGTGGAAGAACATCGCCGCTCAGCACCCCTCTTTCGGCCATCCGGAGAAGTTCTGCGGCGACACCTCTCGTTCCAACTGGGAGTCTGCCACCATCACCACCGACAACGAGGAGATCATTCAGCAGATCGAGAAGATCTGCAAGCGCGATCCCCGCTCTGGCCGGGTGGTCACCGGCGGCATCGTCAGCTGCAAGGATTCCAGCTGGCTGCTGAGCTGGACGATCAACCGTCAGGGCCAGTTTAAGGAGCAGGCCAAGAAGGATGTGTGCATCTGGGTGTATGCCCTGTTCACCGATAAGCCCGGTGACTATGTGAAGAAGCCCATGAAGGAGTGCACCGGCATGGAGATCACCCAGGAGTGGCTGTACCATCTGGGTCTGCCGATCGAGCATATTGACGGCCTTGCCCGCCATGCCTGCAATGCCACCCCGACCATGATGCCCTATATCACCGCCTTCTTCATGCCCCGCCGCAAGGGAGACCGCCCGGATGTCATTCCTGACGGCAGCGTGAACTTCGCCTTCCTCGGTCAGTTCGCTGAGACCCCGAGAGATACCATCTTTACCACCGAGTACTCCGTCCGCACCGCTATGGAGGCTGTCTACGGCCTGCTGGGCGTGGACCGCGGCGTGCCGGAGGTCTGGGGCAGCGTCTATGATGTGCGCGCTCTGCTGGACAGCACCGTCAAGCTGATGGACGGCAAGTCCCCGCTGGATGTCCTGCCGCCTGCCCTGAACCCGATCAAGAACCTGGTGCTCAAGAAGATCCATGGCACGGTCATTGAAAAACTGCTGAAGGATCACGATGTGATCCGATAAAACAAAAGCGGCCAGAGCGAAAGCTCCGGCCGCTTTGATTATTTATTCCGTTTCCTGTTCGCCTGCGGCGGCGTCGAAGTCTGCCTCAGTGATCAGCATCAGGTCGTCCTTTGTGGGCGCTTCCATGGCGGCCACACGGTCAGACTGGCAGGCCACCAGTTTTTCAAACAGGTTGCGCACCTCACGGGCGTTGCCGAAGTTCTCGTCCCGGCTTTCATAGGCCTCAGCCAGCAGCTTCGCGGCCTTTTCCTTTGCCTCATCAGAGAGTGTGTAGCTGTTGCGGCGGCACTGGGACTCCAGAATGGACAGCAGCTGGTCGGCGGTGTAATCCTCAAAGTAAAAATACTTATTGAAACGGGATTCCAGTCCCGGGTTGGAGTGGATGAATTGCTGCATCAGGTTGGTGTAGCCGGCCACAATGACGATGAGATCGTCCCGATGATCCTCCATGTTTTTCAGCAGGATCTCAATGGCTTCCTTGCCGAAGTCGTTGGCACCCTCCTGGCTGGTGAGCGAGTAAGCCTCGTCAATGAAGAGCACACCGCCCATGGCTTTGGTGATGACCTCCTGCGTTTTGATGGCAGTCTGGCCCACATAGCCGGCCACCAGACCGGAGCGGTCGGTCTCCACCAGTTGCCCCTTGGACAGCACGCCGATGGCGTGATAGAGCCGGGCCAGCAGCCGGGCCACCGTGGTCTTGCCGGTGCCTGGGTTGCCCAGAAACACCAGATGCAGGCTCATCGGCGGCACGGACAGTCCGTTTTCCTCCCGCAGACGGCGCACCTTGACCAGATTGATGAGACTGCGCACATCCTTCTTGACCTGCTCCAGACCGCACAGCTCGTCCAGTTCAGCCAGCAGATCCTCCACCTTTTCCACCGGCGGCACCTCGGGCGCATCGGCCGCCGCTTCTGTCTTTGCTTCCGTCTGGGCCCTGGCTGCGTCGGGAGCGGTGGTGATATAGTCCTGCGGGCGGAAGCTGTCGCCCTTTGACTCGGCGACGGCGATCAATGTCTGTGTGCAGCTGTCCACATAGGCGGCCTCTTCAGCGGTCACTTCATCGTCCACAGCAGCGAAGAGCAGCAGCAGAATGGAGCACAGCTCCGTGAATTTCTTGGCGCTGTTCCGGCGGGAGACCTGATCCGCCCGCACCAGATCAGCGAAAAAGGCGGGCGGCGTGAACTCGGGCGCGCCCTCTACGGCGGAGCACAGTTCAAAAAACAGAATGGAGGGGGCTGTGTTTTCACCGGAGCAGATGGCGTTGTAGGCGTCAACGTGTTTTTCGGTCACGGAGGGGCCGTGCTTCCACACGGCCAGCGCACAGCGCCGGAAGAATGGGTCGGCCTCCTGCATAAAGTTGAGTCGCTGGGTGGGATCGCACAGCGTGCGGGCAAAGGCCTGAATGCCTGCCCGGTACTTCTGCTCTACCATTTTGACTGTGATCTTGTCCTTGCTCATGGCAGCCTCCTGAAATTTGCACGATATTTATCTCATTATACGCCCGGCGCGGGGAAGCGGTCAAGCAAAAGCGGGCGATGGTTTGTGCGTGGAAATTATGCGTTAGCGGTTGACGAAAAGCCTGAAATTGAGTAAAATACTTTATGTTACCCTAGGACAAGGAGGATCAACCTATGGACGATTATTACAGCGACTCTCAGCCCGCACTGATCCACTGCAAATTCTGCGGCGAGGACTACGCGGCTACCTATAAGTACTGCCCCTTCTGCAACACGGCGCCTAACGGCAAAAAGATGGGGCCCAGCGCACGCAACAAGCAGAAGCGCCGCGGTGGGACCCGTGTGCGCACCAATACCCGCGGCGGCGGCTACGGCGGAGCCCGCAGTCCGCTGGCGGTGGCGGGCATCGTGGCCGCAGTGGTGCTGGTCATTGCGGCCATCGTGGCGGTGGTGCTGCTGGTCAAGTCTGCCTTGAGTAAGACGGTCACCCCGACCACTGGTTCTTCCAGCAGTGCAGTTACCTCTCAGGTGGACAACAGTGCCGCAGGTTCTGGTGAGAACGGCGGCAATGGCCAGCAGACTGCCGCGGAGAGCATCACGCTGAGCGCGGACACCCTCACGCTGGATGCGGGCGCTTCTTCTCAGTTGACGGCTGCTGTCGGCCCGGAGGGCTGGGTGGGCCAGGTCACCTGGACGACCAGTGATGCCAATGTAGCCGCAGTGGACGAGAACGGCAATGTGACCTATGTGGGTGCGGGCAGCTGCACCATCACTGTTTCTGCCGGCGATGTGAGCGCTCAGTGTGCAGTTACCTGCAATGAGGCTGCCCCCGTCGCGCCTGCGGCTCCTGCGGAGGAGGCCATTACGGTCACCGCATACGGCAATACCATGGACGGCGATTTCACCGTCAAGGTGGGTGAAGTCGTTCCGTTCCGGGCAGCCGGCGGCGATGGCAGCAACTATGCCTGGGCCGTTGAAGACGGCTCCGTGGCCAGCGTGGATCCGACTACGGGCAGCTGCACCGGTCTGGCCGTCGGCAAGACCAAGATGACGGTCACCTCTGGCAGCCAGAGCGTTACAGTCACCGTCCGCGTGGTCGGCTGAACGAAACAAATAGTATGAATTATGGCTTCCCAGTGCGGGAAGCCATAATTTTTTTCGTCAAAGATTTTGGCTTTTTTGAGGGAAATGTTTGACGCTGCGTCCGCATGGACGGTCAGCAGCACTTGCCAACAGGTTTTTTGCACGTTATAATAAAATTGAATAAGTGATCATATACTTCCAAGCCGAAAGAAAGGAGCAACATTTTGGACTACTGTGCTGAATACCAGAAGAAACTGACCACCATTGATGCTGTGCTGGATTCCATCCAGACCGGCAGTGTGCTGACTGCCTCTCAGGCGGCTAATGAACCCACCGCTATTTTTGACCGGCTGCATGAGCTCTACGGAAGGGTGCACAACGTAAAGATGTACGGCCCCATGTGCTGCTTTGAGCACCCGTTTATGATGGATCCCAAGTATCGGGACACCTTTGACATTGATGTGGCATTCCTGATGGGGGATACCCGCAAGAGCCTTGCCAGCAATTCCATCAGCTATTTTCCCAGCCATATGCATGACGGCGCCCAGCGCTGGATGGATGCAAACGGAGCGCCGGATCTGTTTCTCTGCGCCGTTTCGCCCATGGATAAGCATGGATATTTTACCATTCCGCTCTGTCTGGCCCATGAGCGCTCCTTTTTCAATGCAGCCAAGCGTGTGGCGGTGCAGGTGAATCCGAATCTGCCCCGTACCCGCGGTGACACGGCCATCCATATCAGTCAGGTGGATATGATCGTGGAGGCGGCCACGCCTCTGCCCTATCTGCCCAAGAGCCAGCCCACTGAGACGGACAAGGCGATCGGTCAGTATGTGGCCAGTCTGGTCAACGATGGCGACTGCATTCAGCTTGGTATCGGCGGCATCCCGGATGCGGCGGCCATGTCCCTGATGGACAAGCACGATCTGGGCCTGCATACGGAGATGCTGACCAACTCCATCGTGGATCTGATGGAGGCCGGCGTGCTGAACAACCGGAAGAAGAATTTCCACAATGGCCGGTGCATCTGCACCTTTGCGCTGGGCACGCAGGAACTCTATGACATGGTGGATGACAACCCGGGCGTCGAGTTTTACAGCGGTTCCTATGTCAATGATCCCCGCATCATCGGCCAGAACGATCATTTCATTTCCGTAAACTCCGGACTGGCAGTGGATCTGACCGGTCAGGTCTGCTCCGAGAGCATCGGTTCCCGGATGTATTCCGGCACTGGCGGCCAGAATGACTTCGCCGAGGGCGCGTCCTACTCCAAGGGCGGCCGCAGCGTGATTTGCGTGAAGGCGTCCAAGAAGAACAATACGATCTCCTCCATCGTGGCCCAGCACACCCCGGGCAGTGTGGTCACACTGAGCCGCAATACGGTGGACTATATCATCACGGAGTATGGCATCGCCCCCATGCGTGGCCGCTCCGTCCGCCAGCGGGTGGAGAATCTGATCGCGATTGCGCACCCGGATTTCCGCGCCGAGCTGAGAAAGCAGGCGGATGAACTGCACCTGTGGTAAGTCTGGTGTATTTCTCTGAAACAGAAAAGAACAGCCGCACACATTTCCGTGTGCGGCTGTTCTTTCTATTATGGAGTTGACTTACAGCAGCTTCTCCGCCAGCGCGTCCAGCGCGGGCAGGT
>CALEQS010000159.1 GCA_937907975.1 uncultured Clostridia bacterium
AGGTATACAAATGATGGTAGAGCCCAACAGTGAACAGAAGTGATCCCCCATTCGATGGTTGATCGAATGGGGGATTATTTTTTACCTTTTACCGCCTTCGGGCGGTTTTTCTTTTTGAAAAAGTCCTTTCTATTGGACATCCTATGTGGTATAATTCAACTATATTAAATGACAGAATCGGTAGAAATCAGGTGATTATATACAATGAGCACAACTCTTCTCGCCCATATCGGTGAGGACGGTCAGCGCACGCAGACGCTGGCGGAACACCTGACCAATGTCGGCCAGATGGCGCACAAGTTTGCCCGGTCCAGTGGTTCCGATGCTCTGGCAGAGGATGCCGCACTGGCCGGTCTGCATCATGACGACGGCAAAGGCTCCGACGCTTTCCAGCGCAGGCTGCTGGGCAGCAGCGAACAGGTCGACCACTCCACTGCCGGGGCGCAAGTATTGCTGAAGCAGGGCCGCGTCGCCGCCGCATTTGCCGTGGCGGGCCACCACAGCGGTCTGCCCGACGGCGGCACTACCAACGACACCGCCGATGATCCCACTCTGCTGGGGCGCGCCAAACGGGCAGTAGAGCCGTGGCAGTCCGTTGTAGCGGTAGCGGTGCCCGAGTTCTCCCCCGCCCGGAGCCCCGGTGTCAGCGGCTATGCGCACAGTTTCTACACCCGGATGCTCTACTCCTGCCTTGTGGATGCCGATTTTCTGGACACCGAGTCCTTTATGCGCGGCTCACCCGCGCCCCGGGGTGAAGGTGCATCCATCGCCGAGCTGTGCAAAAAAATGCAGAGTCAGGCCGCTCGGTGGCTGGACTCCGGCGATGGCAAAGCTATGAATGCACCCCGCAACCAGATCCTGCGCAGCTGTCTCCGCCACGGCGCATCGGATGAGCGCGGCCTCTACACCCTCACCGTCCCCACCGGCGGCGGCAAGACCTTTGCCTCGCTGGCCTTTGCCCTGACACAGGCCAGCGCACTCAAAATGGACCGGGTCATCTACATCATCCCCTACACCTCTATCATCGACCAGACCGTGGACACCTTCGCACAATATCTCGGGGCCGAAAATGTGCTGGGGCACTACTCCTCCGCTGACTATCAGCTCAAGGAGACCGGTCAGATGACGGAGTTGGACTACCGCCGGGCGCTGGCTTCGGAAAACTGGGACGCCCCGGTGGTGGTGACCACTGCCGTTCAGTTCTTCGAGTCTCTCTACGCCAACCGCTCCTCCCGCTGCCGCAAACTCCACAACATTGCAAATTCCGTGCTCATTTTTGACGAGGCGCAGACCATTCCGATTCCCTATTTGAAGCCCTGTCTGGCCGCCATCGGCGAACTGGTACGCCATTATCGGTGCAGCGCGGTGCTCTGTACCGCCACCCAGCCCGCCTTCGCGCCGCTGTTCCACGCGTTGGCTCCGGAATTGACGCTCCGGGAGCTCTGCGACGACAGCGCCGACCTCTATGAAACGCTCCGGCGCACCACGCTGGACGATCTGGGCCCCCTGCCGCAGGAGGCACTGGCCGAACAGCTTTCTGCCCTGCCGCAGGTGCTCTGCGTGGTCAACCGCCGCAAAACCGCACAGGAACTCTACGCCGCACTGCCGGAGGAGGGAAGTTTCTGCCTAACCACCCTGCTCTGCGCCGCGGACCGCAAGGCTCAACTGGCGGAGATCCGGAAGAGACTGGCGGACGGCCTGCCCTGCCGGGTGGTGTCCACCTCCCTCATTGAGGCCGGCGTCGATGTGGACTTTCCCACCGCCTTCCGGGAGATCGCCGGGCTGGACTCCATACTTCAGACCGCCGGCCGGTGCAACCGGGAGGGCCGCCGCCCGGCCGCAGAGAGCCCTGTACACATATTTGAGCTGGAGGGGAGCAGGCCGCCGGCTCTGCTGAGCAATAATATCAGCGCTCTGCGCTATGTCCTGCGCAAAAAGCTGGATCTCCAGTCCCCCAAAGCCACCACGCTCTATTTCAAAACACTCTACCAGATCAAGGGGAACGAAACGCTGGATCAAAAACGGATTCTTCCCCTCTTAGATCCGCAGGACCCAAAATACCAACTCTATCCCTCCTTTGCCACGGCCGCCGAGCGCTTCCAGCTCATCGACACGCCAACGAAAACCATCTACCTCCCCATTGACGCCGGAAAAGATCTCTGCGACCGGCTCCAGCAGGGATTTCTCTCCCGCTCCCTCTTCCGCCGGCTGGGTATGTACAGCGTAGAGGTCTACCCGGACAGCTATGACACGCTGATACGCGCCGGAGCCGCGGTTCAGGTAGATGAGCACAGCGCCATTCTGACCAAGCTCGACCTGTACAGCCGGAAAACCGGGCTGAACTGTACGCCCGAAGAGGGTAGTGCTTTCTTCTGCTGAGATAAAACACACCGAAAGGAGTTGATCTTATGTCCATACAAATCGAAGTCTGGGGCGATTATGCCTGCTTCTCCCGCCCGGAGATGAAAACCGAGCGGGTGAGTTACGACGTGATGACGCCCTCTGCCGCCCGTGGTCTGATCGAGTCCATATACTGGCACCCCGGTCTGCGCTACCACATTGACCGAATCCATGTGCTCTCGCCGATCCGGTTCACCAACATCCGGCGCAACGAGGTGAAATCCACCCTGTCGGCCAGCAAGGCCCTCTCCGCCGCCAAGAGCGGTGAAGCGCTCGCGCTCATCACCTCTCAGGATATTCAGCAGCGCGCCGCCCTCATTTTACAGGACGTCCACTATGTGATCGAGGCCCACTTCGACATGACCGGCAAGGCCGCGCAGGGGGACAATCCCGGAAAATTTCAGGACATTCTCCGCCGCCGTCTCCAGCGGGGTCAGGCATACAGCCAGCCTTACTTCGGCTGCCGTGAGTTTGCCGCCCACTTTCAGGAGTGGCCCGGCGGCGATATTCCCGCCATCGACATGACACAGGATCTGGGATTCATGCTCTATGACATGGACTACCGCGACACACAGAACATTCAGGCCCAGTTCTTCCGGGCAAAACTGGAGCACGGCGTGCTGGACTGCCGGAACTGCGAGGTGCACTCATGATCCTGCAGGCTCTGAACAGGTATTACGACACGCTCTGTGCCCAGGGAAAGCTCTCCCCTCCCGGATGGGACAATGCCTTCAAGGTCTCCTTTGCCCTTGAGCTGGATGCCGACGGCACCCTGTTCGACGTGGTGGACAAGCGTCAGCTCGTCCCGCGCGGCAAAAAGGAAGTGCTCGCACCCGCCGCCATGACCGTCCCCGCCCATGTGGGCCGCACTGTCGGCATCGCCGCCAACTTTCTCTGCGATAACTCTACTTATCTGCTGGGCGTGGATGCCAAGGGAAAACCGGAGCGGGCAAAGCAGTGTTTTGCCGCCGCCGCACAGCTCCACCACGCTCTGCTGGACAGGGTGAACTCCCCTGCCGCCCGGGCCGTTCTGACCTTCTTTGACCACTGGGAGCCCGACAAGGCCGCCGAAAATCCGTTGATTGCGGCGCACTGGGGCGAACTGACAGGCAGCGCCAACTTGATCTTCACCTACGAGATGGAACCGGTCACAGAGGATCCCGCCATCCGGGCGGCGTGGCAGGATCACTATGACAGCGCCGACCCGGACGCCGTTCAGGCCCAGTGCCTTATCACCGGTGAGACCGGCCCCGTCGCCCTTACCCATCCCATGCTGAAGGGCGTGCCCGGTGCTCAGTCCTCCGGCGCCGCCCTGGTCTCCTTCAACGCCCCGGCCTTCTGCTCCTACGGACACGAACAAAATGCCAATGCGCCGATCAGTGAACACGCCGCCTTTGCCTACACCACCGCGCTCAACGCCCTGCTGGCCGACCGGGAGCACCGGCAGATCATCGGCGACACCACAGTGGTGTGCTGGGCAGAACACGGTGAGAGCGCCTATCAAAGCGCCCTGCTCGCCGCCACTGGCGCCACCGATGTTGTCTCCGAGACCGATCTCTGGGATATGCTGGACCGGATCGCCCAGGGCAGAAACGCCGACTGGGACGGCAGCCAGCTCGACCCAAACGAGCATTTCTATGTACTCGGTCTGGCTCCCAACGCTGCCCGGCTCTCTGTCCGCTTCTTCCTGCGGGACACCTTTGGCGGCTTTATAGAACATATCCGACAGCACTATGAGGATATTGCCATTGCACGCCCCGCAAACGACAGGTGGGAGCACATACCGGTCTGGAAACTGCTGAGTGAGACAGTCAACCAGAAATCCACAAACAAATCTCCCTCACCCCAGACTGCCGGCGACGTCATGCGCGCCATTCTGACCGGCACCCCCTATCCCGCCACGCTTCTTAACGGCGCAGAGCTGCGCATCCGGGCGGAACGTCAGATCACCCGGGGCCGCGCCGCCATTCTGAAGGGCTACTATCTCAGACAGAAAAATATACCGTTCCCAAGGGAGGTCCTGACTATGAACGGCAATCCCAACAGCACCAGTATCCCCTACACACTGGGCCGTCTGTTCAGCGTGTTTGAGCAGATCCAGTCCGCCGCCAATCCAAATCTGAACGCCACGATCCGCGACAAATATTTCAACTCCGCCTCCGCCACGCCCTCGGTCATCTTTCCCCTGCTTGGCAATCTGGCTCAGAAGCATCTGCGTGTGATCCGACGCACCAAACCGGGGCAGGCAGTCAATCTGGACAAAAAACTTTCTGAACTCTCCGCCGTCATTGGCCAGAGTTTCCCCACCCGGCTCACTCTGCCGGAACAGGGCGCTTTCCAGCTCGGCTACTATTTTGAAAATCAGGCCCGTTACACCAAATCCGATAAAGCTAAGGAGGAATAAATCATGTCTGAAGCCATCAACAACCGCTATGAATTTGTCATTCTGTTCGACGTGGAAAACGGAAATCCCAACGGCGATCCCGACGCCGGCAATATGCCCCGCACCGACCCGGAGACCGGACTGGGTCTGGTCACAGACGTCTGCCTGAAGCGCAAGATCCGCAACTATGTGGAGCTGGCCAAAGAGGGTGAGGAAGGCTTCCGCATCTACATCAAGGATCAGGTTCCTCTGAACCGCAGCGACAGCGAGGCGCTGGAATATCTGGGCGTGGACGGCGACCTGAAAACCGCCAAGAAAAAGGATCCTGATCTGGACCGCAAGGTGCGGGACTTCATGTGCCAGAATTTCTACGACATCCGCACCTTCGGCGCAGTTATGACCACCTTTGTGAAAGGCAGTCTGAACTGCGGCCAGGTGCGCGGCCCGGTGCAGCTGGGCTTTGCCCGCTCCATTGACCCCACTCTGCCGCAGGAGATCACCATCACCCGCACCGCCATCACCACTGAGGCCGACGCGGAGAAGAAGAACACCGAGATGGGCCGCAAGTACATCGTCCCCTACGGGCTCTACCGGGCTGAGGGCTATGTCTCCGCCAATCTGGCCCGCAAGAGCACCGGCTTCTCTGAGGAAGATCTGGAGCTGCTGTGGCAGGCCATTCTGAATATGTTTGAGGACGACCACAGCGCCGCCCGGGGCAAGATGGCCGTTCGGGAGCTCATCATCTTCAAGCACGACTCTCCGCTGGGCTGTGCCCCCGCCCACAAGCTGTTTGACGCGGTAAAAGTGACGCGCAAGGAAGGCGTTTCCGTCCCCCGCAGCTACGGGGATTACACCGTCACCGTCTCCGATGACCTGCCCGATGGCGTCACCTGCCGGCGCATGAACTGACATGGCCTATCGGGAGGATGAATTTCTGATGCTGTCCGGTCTCCAGCACTTCTCCTTCTGCCGCCGCCAGTGGGCGCTCATCCACCTGGAACAGCAATGGGCGGAGAATTACCGCACCACTGACGGCGCAATCATCCACGAAAACGCCCACAACACTGACCTGCGCGAGAGCCGGGGCGACCGACTCATCGTCCGGGGCATGGCGGTGCGCTCCGCCGAGCTGGGTATCTTCGGCGCATGCGACGTGGTGGAATTTCACCGCGACCCGGCGGGCGTGCCCCTCTCCGGGCGGGATGGGCGGTGGCTGCCCTTCCCCATCGAGTACAAGCGCGGCAAGCCGGGGGCGCACACCCACGCCGACCTGCTGCAGCTCTGCGCCCAGGCCATGTGTCTGGAGGAGATGCTCTGCTGCGCCGTGCCCCGGGGCGCGCTCTACTACAACGAACCCCGCCGCCGTCAGGTGGAGGAGCTGACACCTGCGCTGCGGGCGGAGGTCACAGCACTGCTCGCGGAGATGCACCAGCTCTACCGCCGGGGCACGACACCGAAGGTCAAGCCGGCCAAGGGCTGCTCCGCCTGTTCCCTGCGGGAGCTGTGCCTGCCCAAGCTGATGCGCACGAAGGCCGCTTCCGCGTACATTCGCCAGCATATGGAGGAGACGGAATGAGACATCTGCTCAACACGCTGTTCATCCTGACTGAGGACGCCTATCTGACGCTGGAGGGCGAAAACGTGGTAGTCAAGCAGGGCGGAGAGGCCATCGGCT
>CALEQS010000160.1 GCA_937907975.1 uncultured Clostridia bacterium
GTGCGCCGCGCATCCCGCCTCGCCCGGCGCTTGTCCGCGCCCATGGCGGCAAAGGCGGCCAGATTGATACAGATCAAATAAATCGTCAGGATAAGTGCAGGCGTGGTCATGCTCTGTCCTCCATCTGCACCACAGCGCGGCTCCACCGTCCGGTGCGGTAGTAGATCAGCTGAATGATGATCTGCACCAGCGAAGCCAGCGGCGCAGCAATGCCGATCTGGAGCATCGTAACTCCGGGCAGGGTGGAAACCCAGATCACCAGCGGCAGACGCACCAGGAACGTGGAAAACAGGCAGTTGAACATGGTGAAGCCGGTGTGGCCGCAGCCACTGAAAAAGCCGTTCAGGCAGAACACGAAGCACACCATCAGCGCATCAATGCTGTAAGTACGCAGGTAGAGCACCCCGTGATAGACCACCTTGGCATCAGTAGTGAAAATGCCCATCGAAGCGCCGGGGAGCAGCTGCATTGCGGTGAACAGGATGGCCGTCAACCCCAGTGAGACCCCCATGGCGATCCAGATGCCTCGCTTGGCCCGCTCCGGCTGTCGCGCGCCGATATTCTGCGCGGTGAACACGGCCAGCGAGGACATGAAGGCCACGGGAATGACCATGGAGAAGCCGATAATGCGCTCCACCACGCCCACGGCGGCGGACTGGTCCAGGCCGATCCGGTTGACCACCACGGTGATGATGATAAAGGACAAGGTCGTGAGCACATCCTGCAGGGCTACCGGCACACCCAGCTGAAGCACCTTGACCAGCTTGCCACGCTCCGGCCGGACAATGACCGGGAAGGGCAGGCCGCTCTTTTTCAGTGCGATCAGTGAGCACGCAAACGAGATGGCCTGGGCTGCCACGGTCGCCGCCGCCGCACCTGCCGCGCCCATTCGGAAACCGCCGACCAAAAGCAGGTCACCCAGAATATTCACACAGCAGGAGATGGCAATAAAGTACATAGGCCGCTTGGAATCGCCGATGCCGCGCAGAATGCTGCTGACCACGTTGTAGCCCACGATGAACACGGTGCCGATGCCGCAGATGCGCAGATAGGCCCGGGCCGGAGCCACCGCCTCGGCGGGCACCTGCATCAGTGTTACGAGACCGTTGCCCAGCGTCAGCAGAAGGGCAGTGATGACCGCGGCCAGCACCGTAAAGAGCAGCACCATGTTGCCCACGGTCCGGCCCGCCTCCTTCTCCTGCCGTGCGCCGATGTACTGGCCGATCAGCACCGTGCCGCCGGTGGCGATGCCGCAGACCAGTGAAGTGACCAGCTGCATGATCTGGCTGGAATTGTTGACGGCGGCAATGCCCGCCGAATCGGAAAACCGGCCCACGACCACCATATCGACCACGCCGTAGAGAAACTGCAAAATACTGGAGCCCAGGAAGGGCAGAGAAAACCGCAGCAGTGCCGGGGCAATGGCGCCGCTGGTCAGATTGAATGTGTGTTTATCCTTCAAGGTATTCCCGCTCCTTTCCCTCTGCAAAGGCGTGCACCATGGCGCTGGTCAGGCTGGTGTTGTCGTCCATCACCGGCACATCGGCGCGGTCGAACCACCTGGCCTCGGCCAGTTCCTGCTCCTCCAGCGTAACCGCATCACTTCCGTCCAGCTCCGCCCAGTAGCCCAGCGTCAGGTTGCCCGCACAGCCCCAGGGCTGGGAGCCGAAGTAGCGCACGTTCTTCACCCGCAGGCCGGTCTCCTCCAGCACCTCCCGGCGGACAGTCTCCTCCGCCGACTCGCCGATCTCCACAAATCCGGCCACCAGCACAAACCATGTGACCGGCCGATCCGCGTAGCGGGTCATAAGCAGTCGGTCGCCATCGGTGACTGCCGCAATAATAGCCGGATTGATGCGGGGATAGACCACATTTCCACAGTGCGGACAGCACACCTTCCGCTCATCCTGCCCCAGCTCCATGGGATGGCCGCATTTTCCGCAAAAGCGGTTGGCCTCATACCAGGTCCAGAGATGCTGGGCGGTAAAGCCGGCCAGCGCCTGCTCCATAGGCTTCATGCCCCGGAGACGCCGGGTGCTCTGCCAGCTCAGATCACCCGGCAGTTCTTCCTGTTCACAACGGCCGAGGAAATAGTGCTCCCCGTCGATAGAGAAAAGATACTGGCTCTCCGCCAGCGGCGGAAGCTCCCGCCGCAGCGGGTAGGTGCCGTCCTCCCGCAGGACGATCTTTCGTCCCTGAAAGCAGAGCACAAAATCATCCGCCTGCCGCTCCGGCAGTGCGAAGCTAATGTCCAGACGATGGGGAAAAATATCTTGAATCACGGTCTCAGTTCCATCCTTTTCGTAAAATGGCTAAAAAATAATAGTTTATTATATCATTCATTTGTACCGCTTTCAATGGGAATTAACCGACATTTTCCTTTTCATACGTTGATATTTATGATAAAATAACTAATTGGAATGTATTCACTGCGACAGAGAGAAAGAGGTTTCCATTGTCTTTTGTTGAAAAAAAGCCCCGGAAGTGGGGCGACCGCAGAGACGGCCACTGGGTAAAGGATGCCCCGGGCCTGAATGTGGTCATATGCAGTCTGTTCCCAAAGCGGACTGAGAGCGAGGTCTACCTCCATCAGGAGATCGACGTCACCGACCTTCTAAAATATCTGGAGGGCAAGAACGCCCCCGACGCCCCCTACAAGACCACTCTGTTCCACTGCATCGTCACCATGGTGGCCCGCGTGGTCAACGAGCGACCCAAACTGAACCGGTTTGTTCAGGCCGGTCGCATTTACGAGCGGGATGAGATCACCATCAGCTTCATTGCCAAGCGCCGCTTCACCGACCACAGCGAGGAGGCCCTGATGATCTACAAGGCCAAGGGCACCGACACGCTGGCCGATGTCAGCCGCCGCATCGTAGGTGAAGTACATGAGATGCGGGAGCAGGAACACGCTGTGGGGCTGGACGACATCATGGACCGATTTGCCAAACTGCCCCGGCTGCTGCTGATGCTCATCGTGCGCGTGGTGCGCTGGCTGGATTACTGGGGCAAGGTGCCTCGGGTCATCACGGAGGGAGACACGGACTACACCTCGGTGCTCATCTCCAATCTGGGCAGCATCAAGTGCCCCGCCGTCTACCATCACCTGAACAACTACGGCACCAACTCCGTTATGATCACCATCGGTGCCATGCACGAGGCCCCCGCCGTCATGCCGGACGGCTCCATTGAGGTGCGGGACTTTGTGGACATCGGCGCCACGCTGGACGAGCGCATCGGCGACGGGTTCTACTTTGCCCGCTCCCTGAAGCTCATTCAACACATCTGCGCCCATCCGGAGCTGCTGGATCGGCCGCTGGAGGAGGACAGCTGCTATGACTACAAATAAAGCAGAAAAACTCAAGCGTCCCTACAATGTAAAATATCAGACCCGCTCCATCACATGGCCGGTGCCTGCCAATGTGAAAACGCCATGGTTCAAAACAGCGGGCGACATCCCCACTACGCTGGAGTATTTCGACGGCTCCATGATCGACGCGGTGGAGGCCACAGCCAAGTGCCTGCCCGACACGACAGCCTATAACTTCTATGGCAGCAAGGTGAGTTTTCAGGACTTTATTGCCCAGGTGCACACCGCCGCCAAGGCGCTGTGCGCGCAGGGCGTGCGCCCCGGCGACCGGGTGACCATCTGTATGCCCAACACGCCCCAGGCCATCATCCTGTTCTACGCCGTCAACCGCATGGGCGCGGTGGCCAACATGATCCACCCCCTGTCCGGTGAGGAGGAGATCGTCCGCTACATCAACGACTCCCACAGCGTGCTCTGCCTGACCCTCAAGCAGTTTTATCCGAAGTTTGGCCGCATCCGGGATCGGCTCACCCTCAAAACTCTGCTGATCTGCGATGTGACCGATGGTCTGACCGGCGTGAAAAAGCTGCTCTATCCGCTGACCGTCAAGCAGAAGGTCGACCTGCCCAAAGATGCCGGTCTTCTGCTCTGGAAGGACTTCATTGCCGCCGGAAAGCGCTGGAAGGGCGCTTACATCCACCACGCCGCCAGCGGCGATGTGGCCGCCATTCTCTATTCCGGCGGCACCACCGGCACCAGCAAGGGCATTCTGCTGAGCAATCTGAATTTCAACGCGCTGGCCCTTCAGACCGGCACCGCCGGCGACTGCCTGCACCCGGGCCACACCATGCTGTCCATCATGCCGGTGTTTCACGGCTTCGGCCTCGGCGTGTGCATCCACACGGTGCTCTACTGGGGCGGCACCGCCATTCTGATCCCCCAGTTTGACGCCAAGAGCTACTGCAGACTGCTGGGCCTGTACAAGCCCAACTACATCGCCGGCGTGCCCACCCTGTTTGAAGCGCTCCTGCGCATGGAGGATGCCCAGAAGCTGGACATGAGTCAGCTGGAGGGCATTTTCTCCGGCGGCGACAGCCTGACCCCGGAGCTGAAGAACAAGGTGGATCTCTTCCTGCGGGAGCACGGCTCCAAGGAGCAGGTGCGCGAGGGCTACGGCACCACCGAGTGCGTCACCGCCAGTTGCCTGACGCCCCGGTTTTTCTTCAAGGCCGGCTCCATCGGCATCCCCTTCCCTGACACCTATTATAAAATCGTCACCCCCTCCACCCACGACGAGGTGCCCTACGGCACTGTGGGCGAGATTTGCCTGTCCGGCCCCACAGTCATGCTGGGCTATATGGACAATCCCCGGGAGACCGCCCAGACCCTCCAGCAGCACGAGGACGGTCAGATCTGGCTCCACACCGGCGATCTGGGCGTCATGGACGAGGAGGGCTTCATCTACTTCAAGCAGCGTCTGAAGCGGATGATCGTCACCAGCGGCTACAACGTCTACCCCTCTCAGATCGAGAATGTGCTGGACGCCCACCCGGATGTGCTGATGAGCACCGTCATCGGCGTGAAGGACGACTACAAAATGCAGCGGGTCAAGGCTTTCATCGTGCCCAAGCCCGGCGTTCAGCCCAGTGATGAGCTGAAGCGCTCCATTCTGGACTACTGCTCCAAGCAGGTGGCCAAATACGCTATTCCCCGGGAGATCGAGTTCCGCTCCGAACTGCCCCACACGCTGGTCGGCAAGGTGGCCTACACCGTGCTGGAAAAGGAGGAGGCGAATAAGGCCGCAAAGGCCAAAACGCCCGCCGGAGTTTCCTGAATTTTCGCAAAAATAAGCAGTCCCCGCTGTGCCAAACACAGCGGGGACTGCTTATTTTTATACTGTTTCAATTTTTATCATATTGGTATTGCCAGTGCGGCCGTTTACCATGCCGCCGGTAATGACGATCTTATCGCCGCTCTTCAGCTGGAACAGATCGGTGGTCACGCGCTTGGCAGTGTAGAACAGCACGTCGGCGGAGTCGTACACCTCGCACAGCGCCGGAGTGACGCCCCAGGACAGGGCCAGCTTGCGCCACGTCTTTTCCGAGGTGGTCAGGCCCAGAATATCCACCGGCGGGCGGAAACGGGACACCATCCGGGCCGTCATGCCGGACAAGGAGCAGGCCGTGATGGCGCTGGCCCCGATGTCAATAGCCATGCCGCAGGTGGCGTGGGAGATGGCATCTACCGTATTTTTGATCTGGAACTCCGCGTTGACAAAGCGCTTGCGGTAATTGATGCTCTCCTCTGTCTTTTCCGCGATGCGTGCCATGGTCTGCACTGTCAGCACCGGGTATTTGCCCGCGGCAGTCTCGCCGGAGAGCATGATGGCACTGGTGCCGTCGTAGACGGCGTTGGCCACATCGGAGATCTCCGCCCGGGTGGGCCGGGGATTGTGGATCATGGACTCCAGCATTTCCGTGGCCGTGATGACCCGCTTGCCCAGCAGGCGGCACTTTGTGATGAGGTGCTTCTGAATGGCAGGCAGCTCCTCAAAGGGGATCTCCACGCCCATGTCACCCCGGCCAATCATAATGCCGCTGCACTCCTGGCAGATCTCCTCGATGTTGTCGATGCCGGCCTGATTCTCGATTTTGGCGATGAGCTCAATATCCGTGGTCCCATTAGCCTCCAGAAATGCCCGCACATCCAGCAGGTCCTGGCGGCAGGAGACAAAGGAACAGGCGATGAAGTCCACATCCTGCTGGATGCCGAACAGCAGATCTGCCTTGTCCTGTTCACTGAGGAAGGTCTGCTTGAGCACCTTGTTGGGAAAGCTCATGCTCTTGCGGTCAGACATCTCACCCCCGGCCAGCACCTTGCAGATCACATCCGTGTCAGTGGTCTCCTGCACCTCGAAGATCAGCAGGCCGTTGTTCACCAGCACCCGGTCGCCGCTGTGCAGGTCATGGGCCAGTCCGGCATAGCTGACGGAGACGTGGTGTGCGTCGCCCTCCTCCTGCCGGGTGGTAAAGGTGAAGGTATCCCCTTCCCTGACCTCGATCTTCCCGTTTTTGAAGGTGCGGATGCGATACTCAGGGCCCTTGGTGTCCAGCATGATGGCAATGGGCAGGCCCAGCTTCTCCCGCACACGCTTGATGAGCTCGATCTTCTGGCGGTGCTCCTCATGTGTGCCGTGGGAAAAGTTCAGCCGGGCCACATTCATGCCCGCCTGACACAGGCCGGTCAGCGTCTCCTCGTCCGCACAGGCCGGGCCGATGGTGCATACGATCTTCGTTTTGCGCATAATCACTCGCTCCTTTGCCGCTGTCAGCGCGCCGTTTTGGTTTCCTGGCCCTATCCTATCACAGCGGGCAGTGCATTGCAACGAGCAGAAAGGCGATTCAAAAGATTTTGCTTTTTAGAAAATTCATTGGTAAAACAGCTTTCTTCAGCACTTTTCCATGAAATTCATACCAATATCATCAGGCTGTAGCCGCAGATGATCCGGTTGGCCCGGTTCAACAGCGCGGCGCCGGAATCCGTCTTTGCCTCGTTATAGCTGAGCCACTGTGCTCCATCCGCGCTGATCTCATATTCATCCGCTTCTCCGCCCCGCCGCAGAGCAAACACAACACTTCCCTTCTCATAGGCAGAAAAAGTATTACGGTGCGTATCATGGCAGAGGATTGGCTTGTCAAACAGGGGAGCCAACTCTTTTAGAAACGCCTGGTCGATCTGCCAGCCGCACCGCTCCAGTTCCGGGCGCAGATGCATCTCTGCATCGCCGGACAAGCCTTCGATCCTGTGTTCCGCCGTACGGACATTGACAAAGCAGTCCTCGTATCTCTGCGCCGTCATGAGCCACACATAGCGGAACGCGTCAATGGGCGGATAGCTCTTTCGTTTCAGCAGCCCCTTCAACCGCTGGCCTTCTGTGGCAATGGCGGTATCCCTGGCATAGCAGTAAGGACAGCGGATCGTAGGATGGGCGGAATACAGCCCCGCATTGGCTGTGGCTCCGCCCACCAGATCGACCGCTTTACACATTTTATTCAGCACGCCGCTTTTGGCATAGTCATCGACGCTGAACACCCGCCCGCAGGCGCGGCACACATAGGCAAACGACATTTCACTTCTCCCCTTTCAAAGATACATGACCGGCATCAGAAAAACAAAGCCCACCAGAAAAGCAAGACTCAACAGCAGGCACATCAGTACACTGATCCACGCTTCGGCGTGCAGAGGATGCTTTTTCAAGATGAGTCTGGTACATATGCTCAGGAGCGCATTTCCTGTCAGGCCCATTCCGGCAAAGACAGCTATGATAGCCAAAACATCCTGTAGGCGTGCCAGCTCAAGCGGAAAAACAGCAAAATACAGCCGGATCAGCATTGCGCCCAGAAGCACCAGCCAATAGATCATCAGCGGCCGCCGCTTGGCTCCCTTTTCCGGCAGAGCCAGCCCGCCGGTTCCGGCACTGCGCCCCACAAAGGCCAGCGCCTCGTTGGCGTCGTCCACCGCATCCCGAAGAAAATCGGCAAAGCGGCCGCCCCGCTGTTTCTCCCGCTCGATCTCCCGCAGACAGGCCGCGGCATCAAATTCGCGCATGGAAACCCGCTCCGCCTTTAATTTTTCACAGATTATGACGGCCCCGTTCAGCGCATCGATCTGCTGATGAAGCTGACGCAGATTTTCTTCCAGCGCATCTGGAAAATCCCGCGCACCTGCCAGCAGGTCAGCAATCTGCGCCAGCGAAAACCCCAGTCTGCGCAGCGCTAGGATGGTCTCCAGCCGCTCCACATCCGCCTTGCTGTACTCCCGGTAGCGATTGGCTCTGCGCTGCGGTGTGACCAGCCCCTCTTTCTCGTAGTAAAAAATGAGTGAGCGCGGGACACCCAGCATCTGCTCCAGCTCGTTGATCTTCACGTTCTCCGCCCCATTTCCATAACGATTCTGCTTATTCTGGTTCCAATATAAACTATAAACCGGGTTCAGAGTCAATAATTTCTTTTAAATTCTTTCAAAAAAGCAAAACAGCCGCCCGGCGGGCGGCCATTTCATGTCTTACTTTTTCGGAATGATGGCATAGGTGCCGATGGCGGTGCAGGCGACCTTGCCGGTGGCGGGAATGATGGCCTCGCAGTAGGCGGTGGCGTTGCGCTTGCCCAGAGAGGTCACCCGGGCCTTGATGAACACATAGTCCTCCATGGGCACGGGGCGGAGGTAATTGGCCGTCATGGAGATGGTGGGCGGAATGGTCTGCCGGGAGAAGCAGTACACAGCCATGCTCATGACCAGATCCATCATGGTGTTGATCATGCCGCCGTGGAGCGTGCCCAGACCATTCACCTGCCAGTCCTGAAGCGGGAACTTCAGCGTCAGCTCCTGACGCGCATCGTCACAGCTCTCCAGCTCCGCTTTGAGCCGTCCGTTCAGCGTGGACGCCATTTTTCCGTTGATAAACGCCAGCTCCTCCCGGAGCCAGTCCTCGGTTTTGACCTGATCCATATGTGACCCTCGCTTTCTGAAAATAACTGGCTTCATTTTACCATCCATCGGGCAAAAAGGCAACGCTTTTGCGCTTTACAGGGGCAGAAAAACCAACTATAATAACATTATAACCAAACCACTATATTGAGATAGGAAGCGAACCAATATGGATCTTCTCATTACCGGCACCGGCAGCATCGGTATTGCCATGGCTGCCATGCTCCGCAGCACAGGGGCAAACGTCTCCCTCTTCGCCCGGGGGGCCACCAAGGATGCCATTCTTGCGGACGGTGTCCACAAGACCGGCCTGTTCGGCGATCTGGACTTTCCCGCCGATGACTTTACCGTCTCCGACGATTACGGTGCCTTCCCCGCCGCCAGTTTTGACTACATCCTCATCTGCGCCAAGACCATGGCCAACGCCGCCATTGCCGAAGGTCTGGCCCAGCACCGGGACATTCTGAAACCCACCGGAAAACTGGTCATCATTCAGAACGGCTGGGGCAATGACCAGGAATATCTGAAGCATTTTGACAAAGAGCAGGTCTGCTCCGCCCGCATCATCACCGGTTTTCAGCGCCTGAAACCCAACACCAGCAAGGTGACGGTGTACACCGACCCGATGCTGCTGGGCAATCTTTACGGGCTGGACACCGCGCCCCTCCAGCCGCTGGCCGAGGCCATCACCCGGGGCGGACTGCCCTGCGAGTGCACCGACGATGTGGGCAAGGCCCTCTGGGCGAAGATGATCTACAACTGCACGCTGAATCCGCTGGGGGCCATTGTGGGAGTCCACTATGGTGCCCTGAGCGAAAACGAAAGCTCTCTGGCCATCATGAACGACACCATGGACGAGCTCTTTGCCGTGATGCGCGCGGCGGGCTACTCCACCTACTGGCCGGACGCAGACAGCTACCGCAAGGACTTTTATGCCAAGCTCCTGCCAGACACCTATAACCACAATTCCTCCACCCTGCAGGACATCCGCGCCAAGCGCCCCACAGAGATTGAGACGCTGACCGGCACAATCCTTCGTCTGGCAAAAGAGCATGGCGTTCCCGTCCCTGTGAACACCATGCTCTACCGCCTCATCAAAACGCTGGAGGCAAACTATTAAAGGATGCGGAACTCCGCCTCGCTCTGCTGACAGCAGAGGGTCAGGAAACCGCCGTCGATGGGCTGCTCATGAAAATACCAGGCGATCCCGTCCCGGAAGAGCACATCGTCCAATACGGAGAAGCTGTCCAGCGGGAGTGTCAGCCCTTTGCCCAGCGCCTTGATAAAGCTCTCCTTGCGCGTCCACAGCCGGAAAAATTCCTCTGCCGACCGTTTGGAGAGCCACTCCTGTTCCACCGGCGTGAAGAACCGCTTTGCCACCTGCTGGCGGAGCGGGCGCACCAGCTCCACGTCTACGCCTACCGTTGTCTCTGACAGAGCACATGCGCCCCAGCCGCCGGAGTGGGAAAGATTGAACTGAACACCGGGATAGTCCTTCAAATAGGGCTTGCCCAGCACCGTTCTGGCCTGCTCGGCGTCCGCCGGGATGCCATTGGCCGCAAAAAGCGCAGTTTCTGCCCGGTATGCGGCGGCTTTGCCGTCCTTTTCCCCGCCCAGAAGCGCATATACCTGAGTTTTCACACGATCACCTCGTTCTCCAAAACTTTACCATTGCGCCGGAAGGCTGTCAATGAGAGGAGGCGCACCATGGCCATTCCGTCCCCGCTGGAACTGCTGTTTCCGCCCAAGTGCATCATCTGTCAGAAGATCCTGACCGGCCGGGAAACGATCTGCCCGGAGTGCGCCCGCGCACTGCCTGTCGCCGCCGGTGCGCAGGTCAGGCACAAGGTGGAATTTACCGAGGGGTGCTATGCGCCCTTCTTCTACGAGGAACCGCTTCGCTCCGCCTTTCTGCGCTATAAATTCAGCGGTCGGGAGCACTATGCCAAAATCTTCGGCAAATGGATGGCGGACTGCCTGACCGGGCAGGGGCAGACGGATTTTGATTTTGTCACCTTTGCGCCCCTCAGCCGTCTGCGCCGCTGGCGGCGCGGCTACGATCAGGCCGAATTACTGGCCAAAGAGATAGCATCGCACCTGAATCTGCCCCTCGTCCCCTCGCTCACAAAGGCCTATCGCAGACCGCTCTCCCAGCTGGAGGGTGAACGGTCCGCCCGATCCGCCCGGGTCATGGGCGCGTACACTCTGCACAAGGGAGTGGATATGCGGGAAAAGCGCATTCTGCTGGTGGACGACATCACTACCTCCGGTGCCACGCTCAGCGAGTGCGCACAGGTCTTAAAATTTGCCGGTGCATCGGAGATCTCCTGCGTCACACTGGCACGAAAGCGATCAAAATAACGGACAGGAGCTCAGAGCTCCTGTCCGTTCATTTTTAAATATAGCCCTCTAAGCCCCGTACAGAGACCTCGCCGGAAAACACCGTCTCCCGAGTCCCATCGGGGTAGCGGACCACAAGTCCGAACTCATCGTCCACCGCCTCAGCCACGGCCTCCCGTTCGCCGCCGGCGCGGATAACCCGCACCTCCCGGCTCAGTGTGGCGCAGTCCGCCCGATAGCGGTCCACGCTCCAGACACCCTTCAGCCAGTCGGCATACATCTGGTCCATAGCGTTGACGATCTCAGCCGACAGCCGTCCCCGGTCGATAGGGTGTCCCGCCGCCATGGCTACACTGCCTGCCACGGACTGGAGCTCCTCCGGGAAGTCGCTCAGCTGCTGATTGACATTGACGCCGATGCCAACCACGATATACTGGAGCGCCCCGGTCTCGCCCTCCAC
>CALEQS010000161.1 GCA_937907975.1 uncultured Clostridia bacterium
CGGATCCACCAGGTGGCGTAGGTGGAGAACTTGTAGCCCTTGGTGTAGTCGAACTTCTCAACGGCCTTGATCAGACCCAGATTGCCCTCCTGGATCAGGTCGAGGAACAGCATACCGCGGCCCACATAGCGCTTGGCAATGGAGACCACCAGACGGAGGTTGGCCTCGGCCAGGCGCTGCTTGCAGCGCTCACCCTCAGAGATGGTCTTTTCCAGCGTCTTGCGCACCTCGGCGGGGATCTCCTCACCGTCGGCCCCCAACTCGTCCAGCTGGGCGCGGGCCTCATTGCCGGCGGCGATGCCTTTGGCCAGCTTGACCTCATCGTCCGGAGTCAGCAGGTTGACCTTGCCGATCTCCTTCAGGTACATACGCACAGGATCGTCAATGCCGAAGGAATCTACCAGCGTGTTGGGATCGACGATTTCCTCCTCAGGGATCTCCTCGATTGCCTCGTCGGTGGGCTCCGCGGCGGCATTCGTATCCTCATCCGTCAGCAGATCAATGCCAAGATTAGCCACAATATCGTAGAACAGATCAGACTGCTCATTATCCAGGTCCAGCGCATCCAGTTCCATCATCTCAGCACTGGTCAGCGCCTTTTTCTTTTTCGCCTTCTCGAGGATCTCATTGAGGCGGTCGCTGTGGGGCATACCGTCCGGGAACCGGGTCAGTCCTTCCTTGCTGTTTTTTACCTTACCGGTTTCTTTCTTGTCGCTCATTCTGTTGTTCCTCCATTGCTCAATTTGCTTTTTCTAAACGCCATCAGCGCATCGTCGGTATCCGCCGAACGCTGCCGCCGAATTGCAGTGATGTAATCTGCCATTGCCCGTTCGCCATTGGCGACAGACACTGGCTTTTCCTGTATTCTTGCCAGAAGAGACATCTCCTCCGGCGTCAGATTGGCAGAAAGGGATGCCATTGTACAGACTTGGCCCTTCTCCCATTTATCCCGCAGCAGTCCAAACACTTTCCCCAGCGCAGGTGACGAAAAGTGCTCCGGCTGGAGCGCAGATGCATATTGAAAATTTTCGCTGTCCAGCATCAGCAGATGGATGACGCCCTCCTCCGCCCGGGCGGAGGGTACATTCTGATACCGGAGCGAACGCTCGGCGGGCTGGGACTCCTGGGCCGGAGACAACGCCCGGCGCTCCTCCTGTCGTCTGGCCTTTCGCCGGCGCTGAGTGCGCAGGCGCTTGACCTCCTCAGCCATGGCCGCCGGGGTCAATCCCGCTGCTTCCGCCGCGCGGGTCCCGTAGACCTCCCGCTCCACCGGACTGTCAAGCCGCGCCACAAAGGCGGCCGCTTCCTTCAAATAGTCTACCCGCTGGTCATCCTGCGTCAGATCGTACTTGGCCTTGATCTGATTGAGCTGGTACTCATTGTGGTTGGTGGAGCCCTCCAGCAGCTGGCCAAAAGCTGCCGGACCATAGGTTTTGATGAACTCATCCGGGTCCTTGGCTCCGGTCACCCGGAGCACCTTCACCTCAATACCGCTCTTTTCCAGCAGCCCGATGGCACGCTGGGCGGCATTGATACCAGCCTGATCGCCGTCATAGGAAATGATGACTTCCTTTGTACAGTTGCTGATGAGCTTGACGTGATCCTCGGTCAGCGATGTGCCCAAAGAGGCCACCGCGCAGTCAAAGCCCGCCTGATGGAGCGCGATGGTGTCCATATAGCCCTCAGTCAGAATGAGCTTGCCCAGCTTGGTCTTTTTAGCGATGTTCAACGCAAACAGGTTGCGGCTCTTGTTGAACACCAGCGTATCCGGGGAATTCAGGTACTTTGGCTTGGAGTCGTCCAGCACCCGGCCGCCGAATCCGATCACATTGCCCCGCACGTCAATAATGGGAAACATGACCCGATGGCGAAAGCGGTCATAGATGCGGCCATTGCTGTTTTTGACCGCCAGGCCAGCGTCCATCAGATCCGCCTTTTCATAACCTTTCTCTGCCATGGCCCGGATCAGGTTGTCCCACCCCTCCGGGGCATAGCCGAGACCGAAACGGGTGATGGTGCGCTTGGTGAGTGCCCGCTTCTGGAAATAGTCCACGCCATCCGCTGCGCCGGGCTTTGACAGATTAGCATGAAACCAGCGTGCCGCCTCCTTGTTGAGGGCCAGCAGACGCTCCCGCTTTTTACGGGTGCTGCCGTCTCCGCTGGTCGTCTCCGGCATCTGGAGTCCGGCCCGTTTGGCCAGCACATCCACTGCATCCACAAAGCCCAGCCCTTCTACCTCCATGACGAAGTTGATGGCACCGCCGCCCTTATGACAGCCGAAGCAGTAGTACATCTGCCGGTCGGGGGAAACGGAGAAGGAGGCAGTCTTTTCGCTGTGGAAGGGACACAGGCCCCAGTATTTATTTCCCTTCTTGGACAGAGCCACATAACTGGACACCAGGTCCACAATATCCGTTCTGCTATTCAGTTCTTCCAGAAAACTTTCCGGAATCGGCATCCTTTCACCTCATTTTCCAGTTTATCCATTTGTTCGGAAAAACATGCCGTTTTTGTCTTATTTTACCGTCCATGCCGCAGGCAGGAACAGCTCGCCGTACTTGGACATGGCATAGGAGTCCGTCATGCCGGCGATATAGTCCGCCACTGCCCGGGTCGTGCCGTCCTTTTCCCTGATATACTGAAATTCGTCGGGCAGGTCGTCCGGGTGTTTATCATAGAACTCGAACAGGCGCAGCAGCACGTCCTGAGCCTTGCCCTCCTCCCCCTTCGCTCTGGGGTCCCGGTAGACATGCTCAAACATAAACTGCCGGAGTTCCTCCATTGCCTCGCCGATCTCCGACGTCTGGCAGATCTCACCCTTTCCCTCGCTGGCCTCGATCACATTGCAGGTCAGCGTATTGATCCGCTGGGAATAGGTATAGCCCAGCGTCTGCTTTAGCTCGATCGGGATGTCGATGGGGTAGATGATGCCGCCCCGAAGTGCATCGTCAATGTCTGCATTGATGTAGGCAATGCGGTCAGCATAGTGGAGCAACTGGCCCTCCAGCGTCTCCGCCCGATCATCGCCGGTGTGGCAGAGGATGCCCCGGCGCACCTCGTAAGTAAGGTTCAGTCCGTCGCCGTCCTTTTCCAGCACATCCACTACCCGGAGCGACTGCTCATTGTGGCGGAACCCGCCGGGCACCACTTCGTTCAGAATGCGCTCCCCGGCATGGCCAAACGGCGTATGTCCAAGGTCATGGCCCAGTGCCGCCGCCTCGGTGAGATCCTCATTCAGGCGCAGCCCCCGGGCGATCGTACGGGCAATGCGGTTCACTTCCAGCGTGTGGGTCATACGGGTGCGGTAATGGTCCCCCTCCGGGCGCAGAAAGACCTGCGTTTTGTGCTTGAGCCGTCGAAACGCCTTGCAGTGGACGATGCGGTCCACATCCCGCTGAAAGCAGGTGCGCAGTTCCTCCTGCTCCTCCGGTCGCATCCGCCCCCGGGACTGGGCAGAAAAACAGGCCGCTGGCAACAGTGTCAGCCGCTCATTGGCCTCCGTGCGTTCTCTGTGGGTCATTTTCATACCCCCTTGCAGATCTTGCTATAAATAAACTACGTTTTTCAGTCGGGAAACCCTCTTTTTTCTCAAAACTTTTTTGAATTTTTCTCTCTCCTCCGCAAACTCCGTCAAATGCTTGAACCTGACCCATAAACCTGATAAAATAATCCCATTCAAAATGACAATCAGAAAGGATGATCGAACTATGCTGGGCATCATCGGAGCCATGCAGGTAGAGGTCAGCGCACTGAAGCAGTGCATGACCGATCAGGAGACGCACACCATCAGTGGAATGGAATTTGTAAAGGGCAGGCTGGACGGACACGAGGTCGTCGCCGTAGTCTGCGGCGAGGGCAAGGTGGCCGCCGCCGTCTGCGCTCAGACGCTGATCCTGGAATACAGGGTAGATTCCGTCATCAACACCGGTGTGGCCGGAACGCTCTGTGATGAGCTGGGCATCAAGGACGTGGCTATTTCCAAAGACGTCGTCCAGCACGACATGGACGTCACCGCCCTCGGACTGCCGCTGGGACAGGTGCCCAGCGTGGACGTGCTGAAGTTCCCTGCCGACGCAAAGCTGGAGGCAGCCCTGGAGCAGGCCGTCAAGGAGAGCGGCTGTAATTACCGGGTGGGCACCATCGCCTCTGGCGATATGTTCCTGCACACTGCCGAACGCAAGCAGTTCATTGTGGAGCACTTTGGCGCCATCGCTGGTGAGATGGAGGGAGCCAGCATCGGCCAGGTGTGTTACCTAAACAAGGTGCCCTTTGTCGTTCTGCGCACCATCTCTGACGACGCCTCCGGCCACGCGCCTGCCAGCTTTGAAACATTCGCCGGTGAGGCCGCTGAGCTGGCCTGTAAGATCGTGCGCCGCTTTGCGGCGCTTGTGGAGGGTTGAATCATGGCTGTCGAAAAAATTCAGAGTTTTACCGTCGACCACGACAAGCTGGAGCCGGGACTCTATATCTCCCGGGTGGACGGGACCGTCACGACTTATGACCTGCGCACCCGTAAGCCCAATGCCGGTGACTACATGGACAACCTGACCATGCACTCGGTGGAACATCTGTTCGCCACCTATGTCCGCTCCTCCTCCATCGGAGCCAATGTGCTTTACTTCGGCCCTATGGGGTGCCAAACCGGTTTCTACCTGCTGGTCAATGATACGCCAAAAGAGCAGGTGCTGGAGGCCATTGAGCTGGTACTCCATCAGGTCCTGGAGCACACCGGTGAGGTATTCGGCGCACACCGCAAGGAGTGTGGCAACTACCGCAACCTGAATCTGGAGGCCGCCCAGCTGGAATGCGGGCGCTACCTGCGCGTGTTGGAAGAATCCAAGCCCATCACGTTTGAATACAACAAATAAACTGACAACAGAAGCCCGGTGCGGTTTTAAAAACCGCACCGGGCTTCTTTATGTTCAATGGCGCATCCCCGCGGATGCGCCATTTTGATTGGGGCGAATTATTCGCCAAATTCCTTGAAGAACTTGTCGTGGACGACCTGCACCGCGCGGTCGGCATCCTTGAGGTCAACCAGAACGGAGACCTTGATCTCACTGGTGGAGATCATGTTGATATTGATGTCCGCATTGTAGAGCGCGCCGAACATATCGGAAGCCACGCCGGGGTTATTGATCATACCGGCACCCACAATGGAGATCTTGGCGATCTGATCGCTGACCTGGACGGAGTCGAAGCCGATGGAATCCTTATACTTCTCCAGCACCTCCTCAGCGGTAGCCAAATCGGACTTGGCAACGGTGAAGCTGATGTCCTTGGTGTCGTTGCGGCCGATGGACTGAAGGATGATGTCCACGTTGATCTTGTTCTTGGCCAGCAGGGAGAAAATGCGGAAGGCAGTGCCGGGCTTATCGCTCAGGCCCACCAGAGCCAGACGGGCAATATTAGTGTCCTTGGCAACACCGACAACATGAGAATTTTCCATAGTCTTTGCGACCTCCTTGACTTTGGTACCGGGATTTCCAGAGAAGCTGGAGATGACCTCCAGATTAACATCATAGCGTTTTGCCATTTCCACGCTGCGGTTATGCAGCACCTGAGAGCCGAGGGTGGCCAGCTCCAGCATTTCGTCGAAGGAGATCTCCTCCAGTTTGCGGGCCCCCTTCACCTTCCGGGGATCGGCGGTGTAGACGCCGTCCACATCGGTGTAGATCTGGCACAGATCCGCGCCCAGTGCAGCAGCCAGCGCCACAGCGCTGGTATCACTGCCGCCGCGGCCCAGGGTGGTGACATCGCCATACTTGTTGATGCCCTGGAAACCTGCAACGATCACGATGCGCTTTTTATCCAGCTCGGAGCGGATGCGCTCGCCCTCCACCCGCTTGATGCGGGCATTGCCATAGGTGGAGTTGGTGTTCATGCCCACCTGCCAGCCGGTCAGGGAGACCACCGGGAAGCCCATGCCCTCGATGGTCATGGCACACAGGGCGATGGACTGCTGTTCGCCGGTGGCCAGCAGCATATCCATCTCGCGCTTGGATGCCTTGGGGTTCAGCTCGGCGGCCTTTTCGATGAGGTCATCGGTGGTGTCGCCCTGAGCAGACAGCACGACAACGACGTCATTGCCGGCCTTATAAGTATCGGTGATGATACGGGCGACATTGCGGATGCGCTCCGCATTGGCGACGGAAGATCCGCCGAATTTCTGTACGATCAGTCCCATGTGACTTCTCGACCTCCAAATAAACTAGAATCTCGCGTGGCGGAACACGCGCACAGCGCTGCTCATTCCAAACAGGCGCGCATATAACTTAATCGAGCACCCGGTAGGCGGCCAAAATCTCTGTGCCGTCCAGCTTGGCGCGCAGTTCCTTTTCGGAAAGGACCTCAGCAGTAATAAAAGCGGAGCAGGCCTTGTCATCCGGGTTGGAGAGCACCTGCGCGCCCTCGGGAGCAGCAACGCCCGCATTGGTGCGGACATACCAGCGGTTCTTCACCTCATCGATGGAATAGACGGCGTCGGGGCCTCCCTCTGCCCAGCTGATATATTTCTTGGTCTTGAGGTGCTTGGCGGCATCCATAACATCGGCCACGACAGCGGAGGCGGTGGGCAGCTTGCCGGCACCCCGGCCATAGAACATCACGTCGCCGATGGCATCGCCCTTGACGGAGATGGCATTGAACACGTCCTCCACATTGGCCAGCGGGGATTCATCGGGCACCAGATGGGGGGCCACATAGGCGCACACCTTATCATCCTCCCGGCGAATGGCACGGCCCAGCAGCTTGATCTTCATGTCGCCGCTGCGGGCAAAGGCCACATCGGACAGCGTGATGTGGGTGATGCCCTCTGTGGGCACCTGATCGGGGTAAATATGGCGGCCAAAGGCCAGAGAGGCAAGAATGCAGATCTTGCGGCAGGCATCTGCGCCCTCAATATCGGCAGAGGGATCACGCTCGGCATAGCCGTTGGCCTGGGCCTCCTTCAGTGCGTCCTCAAAGGGCAGGCCCGCCCGGATCATGCGGGTCAGGATATAGTTGGTGGTGCCATTCAGGATGCCCGCGATCTCCGTGAGCTCGTTGGCGGCAAGGCACTGACTGATGGGGCGGATGATCGGAATGCCGCCGCCCACGCTGGCCTCGAACAGATAGGAGACGTTGTGTTCCTTGGCCAGCTGGAGCAACTCGTAGCCGTGGGTGGCCACCAGCTCTTTGTTGGAAGTGACCACGCTCTTGCCCGCTTTCAGGGCGCGGCGGGTATAGTCCAGCGCAATGGTGGCACCGCCGATGGTCTCCACCACCACGTCCACCTCGGGGTCATTTTCAATGATGGAGAAATCATGGATGATCTTGTCAGCAAAAATGCTGTCCGGGAAGTCGCGGATGTCCAGAATATACTTGACCGCCACCTGATTGGCGACCTTCTCGGAGATATGACTGCCGTTTTTATGGATCACCTCGGCCACGCCGGAACCGACGGTACCGAAGCCCAGAATTGCTACATTAACCATAAATACACCTCTGCTCCTAACTTAGTTTATGATGACCGAACTTACCCGGCCAGAACTTCAAATTGAACAACGCCATCCGCCTCATTGAGCCGGCGCAACAGCTCATCCAGCGGCTCCTGCAGGCCGGAGGTCTCTGCGCCCACGGTGACCGCCGCACATCCATTGCTGGGAATGGACTGGTTGATGGTCAGGATATTTGCCCCGGAAGCGGCAAATATATTCAAAATGGCAGACAACACGCCCGGCTCATCCCGGAGGATGGACTGGAACGTGACAATGTGCCCGCTCATCATGTCGTTGAAGGGCATCACCGCATCCTTATATTTATAGAACGCGCTGCGGCTGATGCCGACCCGCTGGGCCGCCTCATTGATCGTACTGACCTCACGCAGCTCAAGCATCCGTTTGGCCTCTACCACCTTGATAAACACCTCGGGCAGCTTTTCAGCCTCCACGATGAAATATTTCGGTTTCTTCGCCAAGACCTTCACCTCCGCGTCCGCCGCTGGCGGTCATTTGTATGCAGCAATGGTATCATACCATAGCCATTTCCCCTTTTCAATGGGTACAACGCTCAAAAAAAGACGGATTATAACCTTCATTTTCCGTCGCATTTGGGCGTTCTGACAAAAAAGGAGTCCTGTCCATGTCCTTTCCCCGCAGAAAACTGCTGCTGGGTGTGTGCGCCGCGGCGGCGATGCTGATCCCGGCTCTGCGCACCACTGTTCTTCCCTTTGCGCTGTCTCTCTTTCTGGCAGGGTGTGTCCAGCGGCCTATGGCAAAACTTCAGCGGCACGGCGTCCCCCGCGTCATCAGTGCCCCAGCCTTCCTGCTGCTGGGGCTCGTGCCGCTGATCGCCGTGCTGGCCGGCGGAATTTTCTACGGTCTGCGCGGTATCCAGCAATTGGCCGGAACATTGATCCCCCTGCTTGGAAACCGACCTGCCGGGGAAGAATGGCTTTACAGACTCATCACTGCTCTGCCGCCCTCCGTACAAGATGTCTGTTTTTCCATGCTGGATAAGCTGGCCGGTCAGGGGGATGCACTGGCCGGTCAGCTGCTGCAGCGTCTGGCACTATGGAGCAGTGAAGCGCTGGCCGCCCTGCCGAAAAAACTGGGCAGCACCGGTATCTTTCTGCTGTTCTTTCTGTTCTGCGCCGTCGGCTACCCGGAACTGCATGGGCTGCTGGAGCGTATTCTGCCGGAGGACTGGCGGACCGGGCTGGGCAGAGTTCAGCGAACCACTGCCGTTCGGCTGGGTCTATGGTTTCGGGCAGAGAGCAAACTGGTCGCCCTCATCGCACTGGAGCTAGCCGTCGGTCTCGCCGCCCTGCGGGCAGCGCACTGGCCCCTGCTGGCAGTGTTCATAGCGCTGGTGGATCTCCTGCCCATGATCGGCTCAGGACTGATCCTCCTGCCGTGGGCTCTTGTACAGCTTCTTCTGGGCAAACGGCTTTTCTCACTGAGCCTTGGACTGCTGTGGCTGTGCGTCTGGCTGACCCGCACGCTGCTGGAGCCCAAACTGGTAGGGCGTCAGCTTCAGCTCCCGACCGCCATCTCCTTTCTGACTGCTATCCTCGGTCTGCGGCTGTGGGGGCTCAAGGGCCTGATCCTGTTCCCTGTGCTCACTGCGGCAGCGATCAGCTTTTCCCCACAAAAGAAATGCAAATAGAGCAAAAAGACACGCAGTTCCAAATTTGGAACTGCGTGTCTTGGCTTGTCAGTCCTCGTCGCCGTCATCAGGCGGCAGAGTGCCGGGATTATCTCCGCCAGAGCCATTCACCGTCACCGTAACAGTGCCGGAAACACTCTGGGCAAATTCCGTCGCCGCAGCAGTCACAGTGATCTGCGCCGTGCCCGGGCCAACGATGGTCACAACGCCGTTGTCGTCCACCGTGACCACAGACGGATTGCTGGATGCATAGCTCAGCTCACCGCCGGTATCACCGGCGCCGTCCACGACCGTCGCCCCCAGAGAGAAGGACGCATCGCCCACAGACTTGGTGTAGGAACCGGAGGGAATGTGCAGTGTCTGCTGCTTCTTGAGTTCGGCCTTGGCCTGCCAGTCAGACGTATGATAGCTGCACTTACCCTCGCCCTCCAGCCAGGAGAGCATATCATAGCTGTCGCCCACGGTGACAGAAGCCGCCGCATTACTGCGCTTGAAGTCCAGCACGGACATCGACATCTTGCTCTCATCCGGGCAGTACGGACCGGCCAGATGATACTTGCCTGTCTCACCGATAGGAGCGTCCTTGCAGACAGTGACGGTCGTGTGCACGGAGCAGTAATCGGTGGGGGCGTCGCCCTCAAGGAAGCTGCCGGTAGCCGCACAGCCTGCGGCGGAGCAGGCTCTGGTGGCCAGGTCGCCGCTCTTGGTGCAGTAGGTCACCGACACGGTATCGGCATCCACATGGGACAGCGGCGTATCTTCCTGCCCCTCCATCAGGCGGGTCATGACTTGCTTCCACAGATCCAGCGCGCCGTTGCCGGAGACATTCAGCTTCTCCTGCTGATCGTAGCCGATCCACGCAGCGGCAGTGTACTTGCCAGTGTAGCCGCAGAACCAGCGGTCGCAGTTGTTGGTCGTCGTACCGGTCTTGCCAGCCACGGTGATACCGGGGATCTGGGCCCTGGTACCGGTGCCTTCCGTTACTACGCCGGTCAGCAGCTCGTTCATATAGTAAGCAGTGTGGCTGCTGATGGCCTGCGTGCCGGTCTCATCATTCTCCAGAATGACATTGCCATTGGAGTCCACCACCTTGGTGTAAAGGTGGGGCTTGATGAACACGCCGTCGCGCGGGAAAGTAGAATAGGCACCCGCCATCTCCATAGTAGAAACGCCAACAGTCAAGCCGCCCAGTGCCAGAGGCGCATAGTCAATATCCGACTTGACCTCTCCGGTGCTGGTCACATAATAAGAAGTCAGGCTGGTGATGCCGAACCTTTGCTCCATATAATCATAGGATTTCTGAAGGCCCAGCAGGTCCAGTGTCTTGACCGCACTGGTATTCAGGGACTTGATCACAGAGGTATAGATACTGGTCAGGCCGCTGTATGTTTTGCTGGCGTTCTTCGGCCAGGGATTGCCATTGCTGTCGATCTTGAACGGGGTGTCATCCACTGCGGAATAGGGGGTAATAAGTTTCTCCTCGATTGCCGGAGCGTAGACAGACAGCGGCTTGATAGAAGATCCTGGGGGCCGCAGGCTCTGAGTCGCACGCACCAGTCCGCGGTTGACAGTCTTTTCACCCAATCCGCCGGACAGCGCCACAACGCGGCCGGTCTCATTGTCAACCACAGTAATGGAGGACTGGAGTTTCTGGCCGGACTGAGAGGTCGCACCGCCCAGTGCGTCCGGATCATTGTAGACCTCGTCCACCTTTGCCTGAGCATCTGCATCGAAGCAGGAATAAATCGACAGGCCGCCGCTGAAAATCATATTGTTGGCCGCATCCTTATTGATGCCCAGCTTGTCCATCAGGTCATCCCGCACGCTGTTGATGACGGCATCCACATACCAGGAATCGACCTCTGCGGCCGCTGTGTCATTGTCCTGCTGACTGCTCAGCGTAAAGCTGATGGTTGCGGAGTCCGCATTGTAAGTGAAGTTCTTGTAGCCGTTATCGTCAGTGGTTCCATCGGGCTGATAGCCCAGCTCAGCCAGCGCCGCAAGTTCCTCATCCTCGCTGATCTTATCCTGCTTATACATCTGGATGACCACGGTGGACGCGCGCTTCATGTTGTTGTCCCTGTGGTTGATCGGATCATAAATAGAAGGGTTGTTGGTAATGCTGATCAGGCTGGCGCACTCGGCCAGATCCAGCTCGTTCACTTCCTTGTCGAAGTACTTATGCGCGGCAGTGTAGACGCCGTTGCACTGGCGGCCAAGGTAGATATAGTTGAGGTACATCTCAAGGATCTCTTCCTTGGAGTGGGTCTTTTCAAACTCCAGCGCAGAGAAAATCTCCAGCACCTTACGCTTGACAGTGACATCGTCGTTATCAGAGATATTTTTAATGAGCTGCTGCGTCAATGTGGAGCCGCCCTGCACATCCCGGCCGGTGAACATATAGACCACCGCACCTGCGGTGCGCTTCCAGTCCACGCCG
>CALEQS010000162.1 GCA_937907975.1 uncultured Clostridia bacterium
AATGACCCTGTAAGTGTAACTCGATTGGGAAGATTTGTCAAGCATTTTGTCTGGCAGAGGAGTGCTTCAGCGGTTGCCAAGCTGCCAGAAAGCCACAGCGCTGGCAGCGGCAACATTGAGCGAATCCACCCCATGAGACATGGGGATCTTTACGGTATAATCACAGGCCGCAATGGTCGTATGCGCCAAACCATCGCCCTCGGTGCCCAGCACGATCGCAAGCTTCGGTTCTGCGGCAAGGGCGGCATCGTCGATGCTCACCGAGCGGTCGCTCAGTGCCATGGCAGCGGTTTTGAAGCCGATCTCATGCAGCTGCGCGATGCCCTTTTCCGGCCAGTCGGCAGGGGTGGTGCCGATCTGCGCCCACGGCACCTGAAACACAGTGCCCATACTCACGCGCACCGCGCGGCGGCACAACGGGTCACAGCAGGAGGGCGTGATGAGCACGGCGTCCATGTTCAGAGCGGCTGCACTGCGGAAGATTGCCCCCACATTGGTGGAGTCCACAATGCCCTCCAGCACCGCCACACGGCGGGCACTGCGGCACACCTCTTCCACGCTGCGGGGCAGCGGGCGGCGGAACGCGCACAGCACACCCCGGGTGAGTTCAAAGCCGGTCAGGCTGGCCAGCACGTCACGGTCTGCGGTGTACACCGGCGCGTCCGGGCAGCGGGTCAGGATCTCTGCCGCCGGGCCGGTGATCTGTTTGCGCTCCATCAGCAGGGAAAGCGGCTGGTATCCGGCGTCCAGCGCCCGGGCAATGACCTTGGGGCTTTCGGCAATGAAAATGCCTTTTTCCGGCTCAAGGCGGTTTCGCAGCTGCGCCTGCGTCAGGCGGGCATAGACATCCAGCTCCGGCGCAGAAAGATCCGTGATCTCAATAATCTTCGGCATCCGAAAATTCTCCTTTGGAAAAGCTTTTTTCTTATTCTAACACAACACCGGCCCGAATGCAAAAAGGAGCCGCTGCAAAATGCAGCGGCTCCCGGACGGCGGAGTTTTATTCCGACCGCAGCGCGGTCACAGGGTTGCTCTTGGCGGCGCTCTGAGCGGGGATCAGACCGCCGAGGATGGTCAGGATCGTTGCCAGCGCGATCAGCACCAGAGCCGCCGTGGGAGGCAGCGAAGCGGTCACATCGGTATTGCCGGCGATGGAATGGATCAGCATGTTGCCGGGGATCAGCAGCAGCAGGCTCAGCCCCACACCCATCACGCCGGAGCACAGGCCGATGATAAAGGTCTCGGCATTGAACACCTCGGAAACATTGTGCTTGGAGGCGCCGATGGCACGCAGAATGCCGATCTCTTTGCGGCGCTCCAGAACACTGATATAGGTGATGACGCCGATCATGATGGAGGATACCACCAGCGAGATGGCCACAAAGGCCACCAGCACATTGCTGACCATGCCCACGATCTGAGTGACAGAGTCCATCAGGGTGCCCACCGTATCGGTGTACTGGATCACATTATCCTCTTCCCCCTGCTCACGCATGGCATCGTTGTAGGCGTCCAGTTTTTCCACGATGCTGTTTTTGGACTCGAAGGTCTTGGGGTAGATCCAGATGGAGTCCGGCTTTGCATAATCCGCATAGCCCAGCGTGGTCAGCAGGTCATCGTAGCTGGAGGTGGAGCCGTTGATGGCGCTCTTCACCATCTCGGTCAGCTCGGAGCTGGACATATTCAGCTTTACTGCATTCTGGAATGCCGAGGCGTCGATCTTCAGTGCGCCTTCCATCTGGCTGCCCAGCTGAGAGATGTTGTTCTGGATGGCCGACTGCAGCTGCCGGCTGAACTGCGGCAGCAGCTGGCGGATCAGGTTCTCCATCATGGTACCCATCTGGCTCTGGAAGGCGCTGGCAAGCTGCGTCTGCAGGGCGGTGCCCAGCTGCTGTGCCAGCTGCTGGCCCAGCTCACCGTTCAGCTGATCGCTGATCTGGTCGCCGATCTGCTGCATGACCTGCTGGCCGACCTGCGCAGAATACTGCTCCATCACGGTCTGCAGGTTCTTCTGCAGCGCCTCCGTGAACTGCTGCTGCATCCCGGAGGTGTCCAGCAGCTCGCCCATGGATTCGGACAGGATCTGCTTGAAGATGTCGCTTTCCATATAGGAGTCAAAGCCGATCTTGTCCAGATGCAGGATGCCGTTGCCGATGATATAGCGCTTATAGCCCTTCATGATATCCTTCATCAGGTTCTGCAGCGCATCCTGCGAGATGGAAAAGTCCATGCCGTCAAACAGCTGGCTCAGGTCGAGGTCGTCCATCTCCGGCAGTTCGATCTTGCTGAAATCGATGCCGCTCAGATCAATGCCGCTCAGGTCGATCTGGCTCAGGTCGATGCTGCTGAGGTCAAAGCTGCTCAGATCCAGCGAGATGCTGGAGGGGTCGATGAGCGAGCCGAGGTCAAAGGAGCCTCCGTTCAGGTCAAAGGCACTGCTCAGGTCAAAATTAAGTGCGCCCGCGTCGAACTGGAAGGCATCCTTCAGGGCGTCGGTGTCCACCGAGAACACCGATGCGAGGTCAAAATTGGTGAGGTCCTTGGATTCAAACGGCTCACCGGTGAGCACGTTGGTCTCCGGGTCGGCCAGCTGCTGCTTTACGATCTCGCTTTCGGCGGCGTGATCGATGACATAGTTGCTCAGATCGTGCAGGTAGGCAATGCCGGTGGGCAGAACCGTGGAGGATGCGTCTGCCTTGGGCTGGACGATGCCCACGATCTTCAGCTCGGGGGCGCTGTCCACCAGAGCTTTCATATAGTCTTCATCACCGGATTTGTCCCGCCAGATGTTGTTGGTCTCGTCGTAGACGTAGCAGTCGGACGGCGCAACGATCTTGAAGGTTTTGCCCATGATCTCATCGTAGGAGTAGGTGCCGTAATCATCCGGCAGGGTGATATTCTGGTTCTGGGCGTACTGCTGCAGGGCTTTGTCCAGCTCGGCCTGATCCCGCAGACCCAGCGTGTACAAGGCGTAGTCAGAGATGCTGCCGTCCGCGTTCAGCACAAGGATGCACTCGTCATACTTCTCTGCCCAGCGGCCCGCCTTGATGTCGTAAGAGTCCTCGTACAGCTCGGGGGTCTCCGCCATCTCGCTGAAAACATTGGGGCGCATCATGGTAGACATGATGCTGGTGGTGGAAAGGCTGCCGTCGTTCAGGTCGGAGAAAGTGGTGTCCGGGTTCACCTTGTGGATACTGCCGTCCTCATCCTCGCGGTAGATCAGCGGCTGCGGCAGGTAGGCATACTCCACGGCAGAGGCATCCTCTTTAATGGTGCACTGGTCGCTGTCCAGATACGTCTTGAGGGACGCAAGGTTGTTGGCGCTGACGCCCACAGTCATCTGGGAGAGCAGCTTCTGCACTGTCACCATGCCTTCCGGCGCAGAGGATGCGGTGCTGCTGGAGTTGAAGGCGTCCGAATTCATCAGCGCTGTAAAATCCATGCCGCTGCTGGAGATCTGGATCGGGTACTCCGACAGGGTGGAGCGCTCCATGTTTTCAATATAGATGTTGACTCCGTTGGACAGCGACAGGATCAGTGCAATGCCGATGATGCCGATGGAGCCTGCAAAGGCGGTGAGCAGA
>CALEQS010000163.1 GCA_937907975.1 uncultured Clostridia bacterium
GGGCGCCGACCTGGTGGGCAAGGTGGAAGCCGGCATCCCCGAGGATGACCCCCGCAACCCCGCCACCATCGCCGACAACGTGGGCGATAACGTGGGCGACGTGGCCGGCATGGGCGCCGACCTGTACGAGTCCTATGTCGGCTCCATCCTGGCCACCTTCGGCCTGGGCGCCATGGCCGGCTATGGCTTCAACGGCATGATCTTGCCTCTGGCTATCGCTGTGGCCGGCATCATCTGCTCCATCATCGGCTCCTTCCTGATCCGCACCAAGGAGAACGCCACTCAGGCTTCTCTGCTGAAGAGCCTGCGCACCGGCACCTATACCGCCGCTGTGCTGAGCGCCATTGCCTCCGCCATTCTGTGCTTCGTCATTCTGGAGCAGAATCAGCTGGGCGTGTTCATTGCCATCCTCTGCGGTCTGGTCGGCGGCTGCGCCATCGGCTACTTCACCGAGTACTACACCTCTGATAACTACAAGCCCACTCAGAAGCTGGCTGACGCTTCCGAGACCGGTTCCGCCACCATCATCATCGGCGGTATCTCCCTGGGCATGAAGTCCACCATGACCTCCATCCTGATCGTGGCTGTGGCCGTTGTCATTTCCTTCTTCGCTGCCGGCGGCCATGCTGACTTCAATCAGGGCCTGTACGGCATCGGCATCGCCGCTGTCGGCATGCTGTCCACTCTGGGCATCACCCTGGCCACCGACGCCTATGGCCCCGTGGCTGACAACGCCGGCGGCATCGCTGAGATGGCCGGTCTGCCCGAGGAGGTCCGCAACCGCACCGATGCTCTGGACTCTCTGGGCAACACCACTGCCGCTACCGGCAAGGGCTTTGCCATCGGCTCCGCTTCCCTGACCGCTCTGGCTCTGCTGGTCTCCTATGTCAACATTGCCGACGCCAAGCTGGCAGCTGCCGGTAAGGCCGCCATGGATCTGAAGCTCACCAACCCCACCGTTCTGGTCGGCCTGTTCATCGGCGCCATGCTGGTCATGGTGTTCTCCGCCTTCACCATGAGCGCTGTGCAGACCGCTGCTCAGTCCATCGTGGTTGAGGTTCGCCGTCAGTTCAAGGAGATCAAGGGCATCATGGAGTACAAGGCTGACCCCGACTACGGCCGCTGCGTCACCCTGTGCACCAAGGGCGCTCTGCATGAGATGGTCGCTCCCGCTCTGCTGGCCATCATCGTCCCCATCGGCACCGGTCTGATCCTCGGCACTGAGGGTGTCGTGGGCCTGCTGGGCGGCGTGTCCGTCTGCGGCTTCGCCATGGCTGTGTTCATGTCCAACGCCGGCGGCGCTTGGGACAACGCCAAGAAGTACATCGAAGCCGGCCATCATGGCGGCAAGGGTTCCGACTGCCACAAGGCCGCTGTTGTGGGCGACACCGTGGGCGACCCCTTCAAGGATACCTCCGGTCCTTCCCTGAACATCCTGATCAAGCTGTGCTCCACTGTTTCCATCGTGTTCTGCGGTGTGATCGTGGCCTTCAACCTGATCGGCGCCATCATCGGCTGATCTACAGCAAATGAACTGAAAGAACCGCTGCGTAAAGCAGCGGTTCTTTTTTGCAAATTTGAAGATGTGCAGGTTTTCTCTTTACAGCACCGGGGAAAAACGGTATAATATATATTTGAAAGATTATGTGATTGAGAAAGGACATCGTTATGGCCATCCTTCAATTTGACGAATACAAGAGCAAACTGCTGGCGCTAAAGCCCACGCTGGCCGATCTGGCCGAGGCGCTGGGTCTGGAGAGCGCCCACCAGGAGCTGGATCTGCTGCAGGCGGAGAGCGCCGCAGACGGCTTCTGGAACGACATGGACCACGCCCAGAAGATCAGCACCCGCATCAAGAACCTGCAGGACAAGATCGACGACCACAAGAAGCGTGAGGCCGGTCTGGAGGATCTGCTCACCCTGTGCGAAATGGGTCAGGAGATGGAGGACGAGTCTCTGGTGCCTGAGGTGGAAGAGGGCTATGAGCATCTGGTGCAGGATCTGGAGAAGGCCCGCCTTGCCACTCTGTTCACCGGCGAGTATGACCACCTGAACTGTATGCTCACCATCCACGCCGGTGCCGGCGGCACCGAGGCGCAGGACTGGGCCAGTATGCTCTTTCGTATGTACACCCGCTGGGCGGAGCGCCAGGGCTTCAAGTGGGAGACGCTGGACTATGAGGACGGCGACGAGGCCGGCATCAAGTCCGCCACCATCATGGTCACCGGCGAGAATGCTTACGGCTACCTGCGGGGCGAGAACGGCGTCCACCGTCTGGTGCGCATCTCTCCCTTTGACTCCAATGCCCGCCGCCAGACCTCCTTTGCGGCTGTTGAGGTCATGCCCGACCTGCCCGACGACGTGGAGGTGGAGATCCGCCCCGAGGACGTGGAGATGCAGGTGTTCCGTTCCTCCGGCGCCGGCGGCCAGCACATCAATAAGACCTCCTCTGCCGTCCGCCTGATCCACAAGCCCACCGGCATCGTCGTGTCCAGCCAGCAGCAGCGCTCCCAGTTCCAGAACAAGGACACCTGCTACCGTATGCTGCGCGATAAGCTGGTCCAGCTGCAGATGCAGGCCCACGCGGAGAAAATCTCCGACCTGAAGGGCGTGCAGATGAAGATCGAGTGGGGCAGCCAGATCCGCTCCTATGTGTTCATGCCCTATCAGCTGGTGAAGGACAACCGCACCGGCTATGAGACCAGCAATATCAACGCAGTCATGGACGGCGATCTGGACGGCTTCATTACTGCCTACCTGACCTGTGCCGCTACAAATACCTGGGTCACGAAGTGATGATTTGAATTTTGGCGTCCCCTTGGGGAGTGAGCCCGAAACAGGAATGCGCCAGCGGCGCATTCCCGGGCGAGTACAGTAACCGCCAAAGGCGCTCCACAGAAAAGGCTGGCACGGCGGAGCCGTGACTGATGAGGGGGCAGGTCTAGGGGAAATCTCTGCGTTATTGCCACCTCATCCGTCATTTGCTTCGCAAATGCCACCTTCCCCTCAAGGGGTGATTCCCCACTGTGTGGGGAAATGTCTGCGGAGCAGACAAAAGGGCCGGAAGGCTTTTTCCGCCGCTTGCGGGCGGCGGAATTCGGTGAAACCTCCATGATTGGGGGCCTTGAACTCTCTGTCGGAAACGGCGGAGAGTTTTTTTGTTCACAAATTGTTCTTTTCCCTTTCAATCTGTTTTAAGGTTATCAAGATACAATGGCCATGCTGAGAGGAAGGGGAGCCGATGAATGGTTCTCCGATCAGCCTGAATCCGTAATACCATCCCGATCAAAGGAGTGTTTTTTATGTTCCCAGATGATGAGCGCAAGAGTTTTGAGGGCACTCAGCCCCCCGAAAATTCGACGGCTCAAAATGCCGCCGGCGGTGAGTGGCACGGCAGCCCCTATGGTGCCGGTGCCTCCAACTCCCACAGTGAGCCCTTTCATGTAAATTCCAATACGGGTGCGGACGGTAATTCCACACCCGATGGTTCTGCACCGTACAGCTCCGCGGGCAGTGCCCCCTTCGGCGGCCCCAATGCGGCAAACTTCGGCGGCAGCGGCAATCCGCCCTATGGCGGAGCACCCCATCAGCCCACCCCGCCCAACGGCCCCAAGCCTAAGAAGCCCAAGAAGGGCTGGACGCCCTCCAAGCTGATCGCCCTGTGTCTGGCCTGCGCTATCGTGGGCGGCGGCGTCAGCGGCGGCGCAGTGGCTCTGGTGAGCCGCAGCCAGAAGGCCTCCACGGCCAGCGGAACCTCCACTGTGCTGGAGAGTGACCGCACGGCCACGACCAATGTCCAGACCCAGAAGGTGCAGGCCGGTGACGCCATGAGCGTGGCCGACATCTACAACACCTATTCCAACAGCGTGGTGTGCATTCAGGTGTCCACCTCCAGCGGCACCGGCGCGGGCACCGGCTTCGTCATCACTGACGATGGCTATATCGTGACCTGCTACCACGTCATTGATGGCGCCACCGATATTGCCGTCACCTTCCCCGACTCCACCAGCTACGCCGCCACCCTGGTGGGCGGCGACTCCGATAACGATGTGGCAGTGCTGAAGATCGACGCCTCCGGCCTGACCCCCGTGGTGCTGGGCGACAGCTCTCAGCTTGAGGTGGGCGACACCGTCACCGCTATCGGCAATGCCCTTGGTACGCTGGCCAACACCACCACCACCGGTGTGGTGTCCGCCCTTGACCGCGCTATCACCATGAGCGACGGTAGCGTCATCAATGTTCTGCAGACCGACTGCACCATTAACTCCGGCAACTCCGGCGGCCCGCTGTTCAACCAGTACGGCGAGGTCATCGGCATTGTCAACGCCAAGTATTCCTCCAACGGCTTCAGCTCCAGCAACGCCGCGATCGAGGGCATCGGCTTCGCCATCCCCTACGCGGATGTGTCCGGCAAGATCGCCGATCTGATGCAGTACGGCTACATCACCGGCAAGCCTTCTCTGGGCATCACCGTGTCTACCGTCTCCGCGCTGGATGCTCAGCGCTACAATATGGTGGTGGGCGCATATGTCAACTCCGTGAACTCCGGTTCCTGCGCCGAGACTGCCGGCCTGAAGCAGGGCGACATCATCACCGCTGTGAACGGTGAGGAGATCACCAACTATGAGGAACTGGTCAACGCCAAGAACAAGCTGTCCGCCGGCGATCAGATGACGCTGGACGTGTGGCGCGACGGTGAGACGACCACGTTGACCGTCACGCTGGACGAGGCCAAGCCGGATAGCTCCAGCAGTGCGGATAACGGCCAGTCTGGTTCTGACAGCCAGTCTGATTCCAATAATAATAACCAGTACGGCTCCAACGGCCAGTCCGGCGGAAACAGCGTGTCGCCCTATGACTTCTTCGACTACTACTTCGGCGGCAACGGCAACTCCAACGGCGGCCAGGGCAGCTGGTAATTCAATGCACGATCTACTATCTTCATTTTCATTTCCTTCTCTCTGCGAACAGCGGACGGTCTGACTAGACCGCCCGCTGTTCCGCGTTTTGCGGAAAGACGGCGATGAAAAGCAGGACGATAAATTGGGGTTTGTAGGTTTCCTCCGAAAGGCTTCCCCTTGGGGGGAAGCTGGCACGGCGGAGCCGTGACTGATGAGGGGGCAGGTTTAGAGTAGCTTTCTGTTCGTCGCCACCTCATCCGCCTCACTGCGTTCGGCACCTTCCCCTCAAGGGGAAGGCCTTTCGTCTCAGCATCACCCCAAAAACAAAACCACCCGGCGAAACCGGGTGGTTTTCCACAAACACATCATTTACTTTTCCAGCCCCAGCAGCCAATCCACGGATACATGGAGCACCCGGGCGAACACCGGCAGCTCATAGTCCGGCACAAACCGGGTGCCCAGCTCCACGCGGCTGACGCTGTCCCGTTCGATCACAACGCCTTCCACCTGCAGTCTGGCCGCCAGATCGGCCTGTGACATCCGGAGCGCCAGCCGCGCCGTGCGGATGCGATCGCCGGAAATATTCTTTTTCCCATTGAAATCGTAAATCTTCACTGTGCCGCCGGCTCCTGTATGTCAAAGATCAGAATTTTTCTTGACTTTAACATATCTATCGCCTATATTTGTGTTAAAGATCAGCGCTCTATACAACTTGGAAAGGAGAATTTTCTATGGACCATCCCACCCCCGATTCCTTTGAGCAGGCATTCTCCGCATTTCTGGACTCCCGGCAGGGAGACAGCGCAGAGGAGGC
>CALEQS010000164.1 GCA_937907975.1 uncultured Clostridia bacterium
GATCATCCACTTCGACTGTGCCGCTGATACCGTCAAAATCCGTTCCAAGGGCAACGCAGTCCTCGCCGCCCACCTGAACAAAGTGGAGCACCTGCTCCGCCAGTTCCTCCGCCGTACAGTGGTCCGCCCCCAAGTGGGTCAGGTCGGGGCAGAAATTTACGCCGGAGACACCGCCCCGGTCGGCCAGTGCCCGGATCATCTCATCGCTCAGGTTGCGCAGCAGCGGGCAGACCGCCCGACAGTTGGAATGGGAGGCCACAAAGGGTCGATCCGTGTACTTCACCACGTCCCAGAAGCCGCCGTCGGACAAATGGGATACATCCACCAAAATGCCCAGCTCCTGCATATAGCCGACGGCCTCCCGGCCGAAGGCAGTCAGTCCGGTGTTCTGAAATGCCGGACTGTTCGGCGCGCCAAAGCTGTTGGGATAGTTCATATTGCCAAAATTCCAGACCAGTGCCATACAGCGCACGCCCTGCTCGTAGAAATAGTCCAGTCGCTCCATCCGGCCATCCACTGCCCGGGCATCCTCAATAGTCAACAGGCCGGAGACCTTTCCGGCGGCATGATTTGCCCGGATATCCTCCGCATTCCGCGCCAGCGCAAAGATGTCGCTGTGCCGTTCGGCGGCCTCAAGCAGAATGCGGCGGCTTTCCGTAAAGATCTGCTCATCACTGAGCTCCCGCGTCAGCTCCTCCCGGGGTGGGAAGAACACGGCAAAGCACTCGGCAATGCCCCCGGCCTCATGGAGACGTTTCAGATCCAGCATTTTGTCCGGCAGGTCATAGAGCCCCCGCACCTCACCGCGGTCGATCCAGTCGGTCAAAGTATCGCAGTGCAGGTCGATGTAGCCTGGCATCAATTCGTGCTCCGCCCGCCCATCAACTGCTGGTCGGGCAGCTGAATAAACTGAAATTCCACCTTGTAGTCATCCGGATCCCGGGTAAAGAAGGCATAGACCGGGAAATTGGCCTGCTTCTGGGGCGGGAGGGCGATCTTGCAGCCCCGCTCCAGCATGGCCTGGTACTGGCGGTCCACATCCGCCTCATCATGGCAGTTCAGCGAGAGGCAGGCGCCCACATCGCCGGACAGCAGAGGCCGTCCGTCGGGATACTGGCAGAAGCCCCAATAGCCGTACCCGGTGTCAAAAATGCGGCAGATACCGCCGGACTGCTCCTGCACCACGGGCAGGCCCACTACGTCACGATAGAAATGGGTAGTCGCTTCAATGTCACTGACAGGAAGAAATACCACGCTGTTCTCAATAGCCATACTGCATTACTCCTCACTTTTTTGCAATGTCGGATTTCCTTTTATCGCCAGTGGTCAGGTCGTGGGCCCAATGGAATCGGTTCACCTTCACGGCCGCCACAAAGCATTTTAAAATCTGATCGATCTGAAGCAGAAAACACACGGTCTCCGCTGCCGCTCCCAGATGGCGCGCGATCAGACGGGCGGGCAGCATCACGCAAAAAATCGGGATGCTGTCTGTTTTCAGCACAAATGTGGTCTCCCCGCCGCACTTGACAATGCCGCACAGGGTCATGTCCTCATAGACGGAGAAAAACACGATGGGGATCGTCACATTGGATAACGACCACGCCGCCGCCCGGGCCTGCGCACTCACGTCATAAAGGGACAGGAAGAGCGGCCTCACCGCCAGCAGCACCGCCACCGCGGCTGCCCCGATCAGCAGAAAAATGACCTGCATATTCCGGGCATAGGGGCGCAGCTCCTCCCAGCGCCTGCCGCCGATCAGCTTGCCTGTCAGGATGCCCGCCGCCGCTTCCAGCGCCAGGATCCAGATAAACACCGTCTCACTGAGCAGATTCACCATGCTGAATGCAGTGATGACCTGCGTGGAAAACCGCCCCATGAAATAGCTGCGCATCACCGTGTTGCAGCCCCAGACCACCTCGCCCAGCATGACCGGCGTGCCGCAGCGCAGAAAGGTGGCCATCAGCGGCCGATCAAAGCGGAACAATCCGCGCAGCGTCAGGCCCAGGGGATTTTCCCGGCCAAACAGCAGCCAGACCAGAATGGCAAGCTCCAATGCACGGGCAGCAAGGGTGGCCAGAGCCGCACCGGCGATCCCCAGAGCCGGAAACCCCAGCAGGCCGAAAATGAGCAGCGCATTCAGGCTCACATTGAGCACCAGCGCTCCGGCAGAGGCATACAGTCCCGGCCGGGCATGCTCCACGCTGCGGGAGGCGGCCACAAGGATCTGAGACGCGCAGAACAACGGAAAGGACGGCGCCAGCAGGCGCAGATACACCGCCCCGGCCTCCGTCACATCCGGAAGCGCGGTGAACAGCCCGATGAGCCAGGCCGGAAAAAGCAGTCCTGACAGCATGACCAGAACCGCGACCGGAAGCCCCAGCGCCAGTGCCAGCGACGTCACCCTCCGCACCGCGTCCACATCCCGCCGCCCCCAAAACTGGGCGCAAAGAATGGTCATAGCGGTGGTGATGCCGGTGACAAACCACTGGAGCAGTGTGAAGATCTGGGTGCCCATATAGACACCGGAGACCGCCGTATCCCCCAACGTTCCGATCATCAGGTTGTCCGCCAGGTTAACGAAGAATGAGATGAGCGACTGCCCCGCAATGGGCAGGGCCAGCACAGCCATGGGGCGGAAATAATGGCCCAGCGTACGGAGCCTTATCATCTGCATGGGACATCACTCGCCTCCCTGAGAAATTAGCCGTAGTCTAGCACCCCATTTTCGGAAAGTCAAATGCGGCAGTCTCCCGGATTTGACACAAAAATTGTTCTTTCAGGCCTCACTCTGGCAGGTTTGCGCATCGTTTTTATGAATTTTGCAAGTATATTAAATGCAACTTTCATATTCTGATTGTTGAAAGTGTAAAAAACCACATTTTTCGCAAAACCACCTTGACATCATTGCAGTACTGGGCGTACAATACAGGCACATCAATCAAATCACGTTTGAAAAACAAGGACGTTTTTCCGATCTGTCAGCAGCAGTTGGAAAGCGTTCTTTTTATTTTCTCGACTTTGAATGATGCTCCGGCCCAAATTGCATTTGATATAAAGATCACCACGGTTTACAATCAGGTTGATTTTTCCAATGAGCATGAAGCGGCCGGTTCTGCTTTGTCAGTGTTATAATCTGCACTATATAACTATGCAGCAAATATTCAATAGTTCTTTTAGCTGACCGGCGTTGACATTGCAATTCACTTGTGCTAATATTCAATCCAACATATCAACTCAGTAGGTTTATCGGGTTATTTCCCGAGCCCATATATCCCGCCGACACCCCCCGTCGGCAGTCAGACAAAGGAGAGATTCAAATGAGAATAAGACTGTATAAGAACATCGCCGCGCTGACCCTAGCCGGTGCCATGATGCTGGGCGTCACCTCCTGCGGAAGCTCCGACGGCACCTCCACCCCCGCCGCCAGCAGCAAGGGCAGCGCGTCTTCCGCCGCCTCTGCCGCCTCTGCCGCCGACGACGCAGACGCGAAGGTCGTTAAGATCGGCATTTCCACCGACTCCATGCCCAACTGCTATCTGGACGAGAACGGCGAGCTGGCCGGTGAAAACTACGAAGTCATGTGCCTTGTGGACGAAATGCTCCCTCAGTACAAGTTTGAATATGAGCCGCTGACCCAGGACGTCATCTTGACCGGTATGGACACCGGTACCTATCAGGTAGGCGTGTTCAACGCCTGGTACAACGATGACCGCGCTGAGAAGTACCTGTTCCCCAAGTACCCCGTCTCCGGCGGTGTCCAGGGTCTGGTCGTCTCCGCTGACTCCGGCATCACCGAGGGCACCAAGGAAGAAGTGCTCACCCAGTTTGCCGAGGCCGGCCTGAACATGGTGCCCGTCTCCCCCGGCGACTCCTCCGACTCCAGCTTCTCCGAATTCAATGCGACCCATGATGTGAAGATCAATTACGAGGCTGTGGAAGAGATCGACATCTCCACCTCCATCCGCTACATCATGCAGGGCCGCTATGACGGCGCTCAATTCTTCATGAGCAACTACACCACCGTCAATCAGGAGGTCGATCCCGAGGGCAAGACCAAGTTCATTCCCTATGAGGATGGCGGTTTCGGCACCTGGATCCTCTACGCCAAGGACCAGCAGGAGCTGGTGGATGCCGTGGACGGTGCGATGAAGCAGCTGTTTGAGAACGGCACCATGGCCGCCATCTCCGAGAAGTATTACGGCGAGAATGTGTTCCAGTATGTCGAGGGCTTTGAGTACGCCGACGTTGCTCCTAACCCCGATTACAAGGGCTGATCCTCTCAGCGCATACTGAACGGATCGGTATCACCTCCAAATTGGGGCGGATCGGCATCCGCCCCAATTTTAATAACCAATGGAAAAAGGGGACAGCGAATCATGCAGTTGTTTTCATTTCAATATTTTATCAGCACGCTGCCGAAGCTGCTGGTCTATCTGCCCATAACGCTGCTGATCCTGGCCATCTCTCTGGTCTTTTCCCTTCTGTTCGGCCTGTTCTTTGCCTGGTGCCGGATGCGAAAAAACCGGGTTGTTCGGGCCATTATCAGCACTTATATTGAGATTATCCGCGGCACACCCTTTGTCGTGCTGCTCTTTATCATTTATTTTGGCTTGCCGAAGCTGTTCCTGAACGCCTTCGGCATGGACATTAACGGCTGGAACAAAGCGTTTTACATTATCGCCACGCTGGCCATTTTTGGCTCCGCCCGTATGTCGGAAGCCATGCGCTCGGCCTATCTGGCCGTGCCGAAAGGGCAGCTGGAGGCCGCATACAGCTGCGGTCTCTCCGCCGGACAGGCCTTTCTCCATGTGACCATGCCCCAGGCCCTGCTCATCGCCCTGCCCAATCTGGGCAACCTGATTCTGAGCAATCTGCTGGAGACAGCAGTGGGCTTCTCCGTAGGCATTGTGGACTTCGTGGGCAACGCCCGGCTGGTCATCACCCGCGGCTACGGCGTGCACACCATGGAGGTCTATGTGGCCGTCGCACTGGTCTACTGGGTCATGTCCATGCTGTTTGCCAAGCTCTTTGACGTGGTGGAAGCCGCGCTGAAGCGCCACCAGGGCATTGCACCGGACAACAAGCGCGCCGAAGGCCCCAGAAAAGCAGGAAAGAAGGTGACGGGTCGTGTTTGACGTTCAGTTTGCAGTCAAGACGATGAAGCTCATCATCACGCAGGGCATCCCCGTCTCATTCTATATTCTCTTCTTCACGCTGCTCATCTCTCTGCCGCTGGGCTTTCTGGTGGGCCTGGCCCGCTTCAAGCGGGTGCCGGTACTCAGCCAGATTCTCGGCGTGCTGGTGTCCTTCTTCCGGGGCACTCCCCTGATCGTGCTGATCTTTCTGGTATACAGCGCGTTCCCCGACTTTATCAACAATCTGGTGCAGAGCATGGGCCTGGATATACCGGTCTACGACATTCTGCTCGGTAATATTAAAATGTATGCGGTGGGTATCTGCTCCAGCTTCACCACTGCTACCCTGTCCGAGGTATTCCGCTCCTCACTGACAGCGGTAAACCCCAATCAGCTGGAGGCCGCCCACTCCGTCGGCCTGAGCACCTTTCAGGCTTACATCCACATCATCATCCCTCAGGCGCTGGTAAGTGCCATTCCCAACATTGCCAATGATGTGGTGGGTCTGTTCAAGGGCACCTCGCTCATCTTCTACATGGGCGTGCAGGACATTATGGGCGTGGCAAAAACGCAGGCCGG
>CALEQS010000165.1 GCA_937907975.1 uncultured Clostridia bacterium
CGTCATTATACTCGGAATCCACATTGACACGCAGGCCGAGATTCAGATTGCTCAGTGCATTTTTTGCGTCCTTTTCTGTCAAGCCGATCACATTGATCATTTCACGCTCTGTATTCTCCGCGCCCTTGCTGTAATACAGCGTGATGGTAGCGCCCTGCTTGACCGTGGCGCCGGAAGCCGGATCCGTGCGGATAATATTACCCTCTGCCACCGTGTCGCTGCTCTCCTGCTCACACTTGACGACCAGCTTCATATTCATATTTTGAAGCTCTTTCATCACCTTACGATAGTCCTGATCAGTGTAGTCACTCATAGTAAACTCGGTCTTTTCCTGGGTGCTGGCATCCGGGCCGCTGCTCAAAGTGACCGTGATCGTAGTGGACTCTGCCCTCACGGTACGGGTACTGTCAGGCGTCTGCTCCACAATGGTACCCTCAGGCAGGTCACTGGCCTTAGTGGTCTCGCTCTCTTTGACCGTAAAGTGGCCCTTGAGCGTCGCGTCATTGTCGATATAGTCCTGCGCCTCCTGCACCGTCTTTCCGGTCAGGTCAGGCACCTGATATTCTTTGCTGGAACCACCGCCAAGCAGACCGCGCAGCAGCACAACGAGCACTACCGCCAGCACAACAACGACGCCCGCGCCGACGCCGATGATCACCTTTGTGCGCTTGCCGCTCCGAGCGCTGTCCTCATACTCATCGTCGTCCTCGTCATATTCCGGCTCATCCTCATCGGATTCCTCCCGCTCAAAACGGGCGGCTGGCCGACGCGTCGGTGCATGATAGACTGTGGCATCCTGGTCATCTTCGTCTGCAGGATCCACAAAACTGCCGCCCTTGCGGATCACTGTAGGCTCATCCGCCGCAGGCTCTACAACGCCGGGGGCGCTGTAGCCGAAATCAATTGACGGATTCTTGCGGAAGGCGTCCAGATCCTCCAGCATGGCTTCCGCATTGGCATAACGACGGTCCGGCACGGAGGCCATAGCCTTCATAGTGATCTGCTCCATACCGACCGGGACATCCGGATTCAGCTCCCGGGGTGCTGAAGGAATGGAATTGATATGCTGAATGGCCACAGAGACCGGATTATCGCCCTCAAAGGGCAGGCGGCCGGTCAGCATCTCATAGAGCACCACACCGGCGGAATAAATGTCAGAACGGGCGTCGATGTGACTGCCTCTGGCCTGCTCTGGGGAGATATAATGCACAGAACCGATGGCCTCCTGCGTCACAGTAGCCTGAGAAGTGGTAGAACGGGCGATGCCGAAGTCCATCACCTTCACGCTGCCGTCCCGCAGCACCATGACATTCTGGGGCTTGATGTCCCGATGGATAATGCCGCGGCTGTGGGCGTGCTTCAGCGCCTGCATGATCTGGGTGATAAAATGCAGCGCCTCACGCCAGTTCAGACAGCCGCCGCGTTTTTTCATATACTGCTTCAGGGTAATGCCGTCAATGAGCTCCATGACAATGAACTCCCGGCCCTCCACCTGATTGACGTCATAAATGGAGACAATATTCGGATGAGACAGCATAGCAACAGACTGGGACTCATCATGGAAACGCCGGCGCAGATCCTGATCTGCCGCCAACTCGCCCTTCAGAATTTTGACCGCAACATAGCGGTTCAGTCTATGATCATATGCGCGGTACACCACAGCCATTCCGCCGGTGCCCAGTACATCCAGAATTTCATAACGCTCATCGAGCATTTTGCCAATATACGGATCCATAGCAAACACTCCTCTCAATGGTTCTGTCCGTCGGCTTCAATCAGCACAGCGGTCACGTTATCCGGTGCCCCTCGCTGCAGGGCAATCTCCAGCAGACGCTGGCAGCAACTGTCCGCCGCACCGCCGTGGAGCACTTCATACAGGATCTCCTGCTCCGTGACCACATTGCTGAGTCCGTCGCTGCAGAGCAGAATGTACTCATCCGGCTCCAGATCCACTTCAAACAGGTCACCGGGCGTATGACGGTCGGCACCCAGCGCCCGGGTAATGATATTCTTATTGGGATGATTGCGGGCTTCTTCTGGCGTGATCTTGCCCCGCGCCACCATCTCTGCTACAAGAGAATGATCCCGGGTGATCTGACGAATGCCGGACGAACCGATCTGATACCCCCGGCTGTCACCCACATTGAGCACATAGCCGTGCAGATCAAGCTGGAGATAGGCCGCAACCAGCGTAGTTCCCATGCCTGCGCAGTCCGCATCCTCCAGCGAGCGCTGACGCACGGCGTCATTGGCCTTATCCAGCGCCTGGTTGAGTACCGCTGCCGGTTCCTCCATAGTGCTGTTCTGAATGACACCCACAAAACAGTCTACCGCCATTTGGCTGGCTACATTGCCGCTTTTGGCTCCGCCCATACCGTCGCAGACCACAGCCAGAATGCCGTGTTCCAGCTCACAGCTGGCATAACAGTCCTGATTCATTTTGCGAACTAGGCCGCAGTCGGTAATCCCATATACGTTCAAAGAAACACCTTCCTTACGCATCCTCCAGATGGAGTGTTTTGCGGCGCAGCTGGCCGCAGGACGCGTCGATATCTCCGCCCAGCCTGCGGCGGACCGTTACAGTAATGCCATAGCTCTCCAGCCGCTTCTGAAATGCGGCAACACGCTTACTTGGCTTCAGCTTGCTCTCCCGCACATCATTGAGCGGGATCAGATTCACATGACCAGGCGTGCCCTTCAAATGACGGGCCAGCAGATCCGCCTGCGCATCACTGTCATTCACTCCGTCGATCATGGCATATTCGTAGGAAATGCGTCGACCAGTCGTCTCAAAATAGCGCCGGCAGCAGTCAAACAGCCGCTCCACGCCCAATGCCCGGTTGACAGGCATGATCTGGGAGCGGGTCGCATCGTCCGGCGCATGAAGTGAGACTGACAGCGTTAATTGTAACTGAAGTTCGGCCAGTTTGTCAATTTTATCGACCAGTCCACAGGTGGACAGGCTGATATGGCGCATACCGATGTTCATTCCATCAGGGTGATTGACCAGCTCCAGAAAACGCATCACATTGTCAAAGTTATCCAGCGGCTCACCAATGCCCATCAGCACGATATTGGAGATCGGCAGACCGGAATCCTTCTGGGTGAAGATGACCTGGCTTAAAATCTCAGCCGCCGTCAGCCGCCGCACAATGCCGCCAATGGTGGAGGCGCAGAAGGCGCACCCCATAGCGCAGCCGATCTCTGATGAGACGCATACCGTGTTGCCATGCTTATAGCGCATCAGAACAGTCTCCACGCAGTTGCCGTCCTCCAGCATCCAGAGATACTTGATCGTGCCGTCCAGCTTGGACACCTGCTTGCGCTCCACTTTTGGAACAGTCAGCGTACACAACTCATTCAGTTTTCCGCGTAGAGCCCTGGAGAGATTGGTCATCTCGTCAAAGGACTCCACACCTTTATTCATCCAGACAAAAATCTGCTTGGCGCGGAATTTCGGTTCGCCCAGCTCGGCCAGAAACGCTTCGATCTCCGGGATCGTCATGGATTTTAAATCAATTTTCGCCATTTGCTCTCCTCAGCTTTGCAATAAAGAATCCGTCTGTACCATGAATGTGGGGCCAGAGCGTGATCTCTCCCGCCGTCTGGCCGCAGGGGCCGGGCAGAGTGAAGGGCTCCAACATATAATCTGGATGATCGGCCAGAAAATCCGCCACCACAGCCTGATTTTCCCTCCGCAGAACGGTGCAGGTGGAATAGACCAGTTGACCGCCCGGACGGACGTAGCGGGCCAGATTGGAAAGGATCGCACGCTGGATTTCCGGCAGATTCTCCGTCTCACTCAGATCCTTATAGCGAATATCCGGCTTTTTGCGAATGATGCCAAGACCGGAACAAGGCACATCGGCGATCACCAGATCAAATGTCCCTTCCAGCTCCGGCTGAAATTCTCTCGCATCGGCAGCCGCAGTGGAAATAATGTCAATGCCCAGCCGCTTTGCGCCGGACTGAATCCGCTTCAGCTTCTTCTCGTGCAGATCCCGGGACAGGATCGCGCCGCTGTTTTCCATACTGAGCGCTGCCGCAAAGGACTTTCCTCCCGGAGCGGCACAGGCATCCAGCACTCTGTCACCCGGTTTCGGCACCGCTGCCAGCGCGCAAAGTCTCGCTGCCGCATCCTGCACATAGAATTCTCCCCGCTGAAAGGCGGGCAGCTGCTCCAGATCACCGCTTCGGTGCACCAGGAGGCAGTCATTCAGCCACGGGTAGGGCTGAACCACTGCGCCGGAACATTCCAGTTCTTTCTTCAATGCAGTTACGCCTATTTTGAGGGTATTGCATTGAACGACCATATCCGTGGGCGCATTGTCCGCCGCCAGCAGGGGCTCTACATCACCGTCAAGCTCATCGGACAGCAGTCTGACCAATGGGAGCGGATGACTGTAACGCACAGAGAGATTCTGCAAAGGATCGTCAAAAGCCGGCTCCGGCGGCATTTCTGCGCGCTGGAAGCTGCGCAAAACCGCATTGGTCAGTCCCGCCGCACCTTTGTTGCGGGTATACCTGCGCACCAGCCCTACCGACTCATTGACCGCCGCACTGGCGGGAATGCGATCCAGAAAGCGGAGCTGATAGAGGGCCATGCGCAGGCTGATGCGCACCTCCGGGTCCAATTTGACCGCAGGAGTGGTGGAAAAGGTGTCGATCCAGAAATCCAGCAGAAGCTGGTTCTGCACCACGCCATAACAGAGGTTGGAGGCCAGTGCCGCGTCCCGAGCAGACAGTGCCCATTTTCGCGCCGCGCTTCGGATCGCCTGGTCCGACCATGCCCCCTGCTTTTCGCAGGACATCAGCGCAGAAAAAGCTGCCTCACGGGCGCTGGACCGTTTTGCCTCCATGCTTTCACCTCAAAAAATCAAAATCAATCAAATAACTGATGGCCGCGCAGATAATCCACAGTGCGCATCCGCTTTTTTCCAGGTGCCTGCCATTCCAGAATGCGCAGCACCTTTCCGTCGCCGCAGACCACGTTG
>CALEQS010000166.1 GCA_937907975.1 uncultured Clostridia bacterium
GGTAATCCTCGGTCGGGCGCACCGCCGGGTCAATGGGCTCTTCCGGGGTATCCGGTTCTTCCGCCGGGGTGTCCGGCTCCTCCCCCGGCTGCTGCTCCGTCCCATCGGCGGCCTGATTGAGCGCGCGCTTGACGGCGTTCAGAATGCCGTTGGAGGAATAGGTCGCGCCGGACACCGTGTCCACATTCGGGCTGCCCGCACTGACCACCGCGGACAGAACAGCCCGCGCCCGGGAGAAATAGGATGGGGTCTCCCCGTCGGCACTGAGCACCGTCACATCGGTAATGACGCCGCTGGAAATCGTCACCTGCACGGTGATAAGGCCGCCGAAGCCCTGCGCCGAACCGGTGTAAACACCGTCCCGGTAGGCCGCGGGCGCAGAGAACGACTCGCTGACCAGCGGCGCGGGTTCGGTCTTTTTCGGCGCTTCGGTCTTGACCTGCTCACCGGTGAGGGCGTTCTGGACCGCGCCCAGAATCCCCCGGGAGGAGTAGGTCGCGCCGGACACCGTGTCCACCTCCCAGGTCTGCCGGGTCAGCACCGTCTCCACCAGCGTCTTTGCCCGGTTGAAGAAGGAGGCCGTCTCGTGGGAGGCGTCCAGGATCTGAATATCCGTGATGCGGCCGTCCTCCATGGTGACCTGCACGGTGATAAGCCCGCCGTAGCCCTGCGCCGAGCCGGTGTAGACGCCGTCGGCGTAGGGCAGCAGCGCCGTCTCCGCCTCCAATTCCTCTGGCTGGGTCTCCTCCTCCGGCTGCTCCATCGGGGCGGCCAGCCGCTCCGGCACAGCGGCCAGCACCGGCCGGGAGTGGGGCAGAGTCGCCATGACCAGCGCCACCACCGCAGCCGCCGGCACGAGCTGCACCAGCGCTCGCAGCTTTTTCAGCTTGTCTTTCTTCATGACACGCCCTCCTGGGAGATCACATGGACGGTAAAATCAGAGGTGAACTGCTCCGCGATGGGCTCGGTCACATAGACCTCCCCAGACTCGTCCATCAGGATCAGGTCAAAATCACTGCCATAGCTGCGCCAGTAGTCGATGCTCTGTTTTAGCCCCATGACATAGCAGGCGGTGGACAGGCCGTCGGCCAGCATCCCATTGGCGCTGACCACCGAGACGGACAGCAGGCCGTTGTTGGCCGGATAGCCCGTTTTGGGGTCGAGGATGTGGTGATAAGTCTCGCCGGTGGCCTCGTCCACAAAATATCGCTCATACGCACCGGAGGTAATGACCGCCTTGTCCGCAAGGCTGAGCACCCCCAGATAGCTGTCGCTGTCCGGGTGATTCGGGTCCTGAATGCCGCACCGCCAGAGCGAGCCATCCGGCTTTGTGCCGTAGCACTGCACGTTGCCGCCCAGCGACACTACGCCGCTGACCAGATCGTACTCTTTGAAGATCTCCATCAGCCGGGCGGAGGTGAAGCCCTTGGCAATACCGCCCAGATCGATGCCCTGCCCCTCGGGCAGGGTGACGATGCCGCCGTCCAGCGTGACCTTGTCACTGCCGCTGGCGGCCAGCGCATCGGCCAGCGCCGCCGCGTCAGGCACGGCGAAAGCCCCGGTAGTGAAGCCCCACAGCTCCATGAGGGGGTACACGGTGATGTCGAATGCGCCGCCGGTGGTGTCGTAGAGGGACAGCGCCTCGGCCACCATCTCCGCCGTGTCCTCCGACACCGTGCCGGTGCCGTCCCGGTTGACGACGCTGATCTCGCTGTCCGCGTTGCCGACGGAGAGCAGGTCGTCCAGACGGCGGATCTCATTTTCCGCCGCCTCCACCGCCTCCTCACAGCGCTCGCCGTAGCAGGTGACAGTCATATAGGTATCCATGGCGAAAATATCCGTGCTGGCAGAGGGCACCTCTGACTCTGTCCCTGTGTCCGGACTGCTCTCCTGTGCTGCCGCGCCGCAGCCCGTCAGCAGCAGCGCCATACACAGCGCCGCCGCGCCCAGCCGTAGTCTCATCTGCATTCTTCCTTTCTCTTGATCTGTTCCAGACGGCGGCACAGCTCGCCGCCGATGACGCCGATGAGCGCGCCGCTCACCAGTCCGCTGATCCAAAGCACCAGCAGGTACCACCCCAGCGCCTTTGTCTGCAAAAGCACCATGGCCGTCAGGATCTGCCCCACATTGTGGGCCACACCGCCTGCGACGCTCACGCCCAGCAGGCTAAATTTCTGCGTGCGTTTCAGCAGCAGCATGACCGCCCCGCTGAGCAGGCCGCCGGCCAGGCTGTAAGCCAGGCTCATGCCGTTGCCGAAGAGCACGCTGACCAGAAAAATGCGCACCAGATTGATGACGATGGCACTGCCCGCCCCCATGCCGTACAGGGCGGCAAGCACCACGATGTTTGTGAGTCCCAGCTTCATGCCGGGCACGGCGAAAAATACCGGGAGCTGCGCCTCCAGATAGCTGAGGATGAGCGCCAGCGCCACCAGCAGGCCGTATTGGGCGATGCGCCGTGTTTTGTTCTCTTTCATGCTGTCACCCCGCAGTAATATCGACACCGGATTCGTTCTCCGCCCCGGAGACGATCTCCACCACCACCTGATTGGGCAGGCAGACGATGCTCTGCCCGTCCCGGCGCACGCGGCCGGTGTGGACGCACACGCCGTCGGGACATGACGCCTCCTCGATACGGGCGGAGCCGTCCTCAATGACCAGCAGGTTCGTGCCGCCGTTCACACCGGTGATGGTGTAGGCGGCGTCCTCATCCAGCGGATAGCTGGCCGTGACCGCGCCCGCGACCCGCACCTGCGCCGCTGAGCCGCCGGAGGAGCGCAGCAGCAGCACGGCAGCCAGCACCACGCCGACCGCAAGCACCCCGGCAAACAGGATCAGATCCGCTTTTCGCAGTTTAAATGGCTTCATTTAAACGCCTCCTCAGAGATGGCGGCAAGACCGCCCCCGCTGACGCAGGGGTGGCCTTGCCGGATGATAGGTGGATAGTGGATGGATTCGTTCAGCGCGTCTCGCGCTTCTTGAGCAGGATCAGCGTGAACACCGCGCCACTGAGCAGCAGCAGGCCCGCGAAGAAGAACACATGGCTCTCATCGGCGGTCTTGACCACGCCGCCGGGCACCTTATCGGTCTTCTGGGTGCCGTTGGAGTCGTTCGTGCCGCTGGTCTTTGTGACAGAGCCGGTGTTGTCACCGGTGCCGGTATTGGTGTTGTTGCTGGTGCTGCCGTTGTTGCCGGTATTGCCGCTGCCGCCGGTGCTGCCATTGTTGCCGGTATTGCCGTTGTTATCGTTGTTACCGGTATTGCCGTTGTCGCCCTTGTTGTCATCGCCCTTATTCTGGTCGGCGACAGTCAGGGTGAGGGTCAGCTCAGGATAGCCGGTGGCGGCGATCTTCAGCTCATAAGTGCCGGGCTGGCCGAAGATGGCCGTGCCGTTGACTGCCGCAGTCAGGTCGATGGTTCCGTCGGCCTTGACGATGGTGACAGCGCCGCGGCCGGATGCGGCATACGCCGTGCCGTTGACGGTGACAGAGGTGATGCCCTTCAGATAAGCGGCGAAGTCCTCCTCACTCACGCCCTCGGCGGGGGTCAGAGCGGGAGCGCTGTTATCGCCGTTGAACTGTGCCGCCGCCTCGTCGGTGCTCAGCACAAAGGAGACAGAGATCGGCGCATATTTCCCGCTCTTGTCGGTGATGGTCAGGGTGTACTGGCCGGGCTTGGCGTTTTCATAGTACAGCCTGCCGTTGTTCACCGCCGTCTTAAGGCCGTCCACGGAGTACTCCGCGGCAAAGTCAGCAGGCAGATCCACTTCAATGGGCACTGCGCCGCTGCCTGCCTTGCCGTCGGAGACCTCAGCGGCCGCATTGGTCTTAACGGGCACATACAGCTTCGTGTCAATGGTGTAAACGCCCTGGTCGGTGTAATAGGTGATCCGATCAATGGTCTGGCCCATGATGGCCGCATAGTGCGCGGAGGAGGTGGGGCTGCCGTGCACCTCGGTGGTAAAGCCGGTGCAGAAGGCCAGCTCGCTGACACGCCAGATGTTCTCCAGATGGCGCAGGCCGTAGCTCGCGCCCTCCTGGGTGTTCAGCACAACGGCATAGACCGTACTGACCGTTTCGGGAATGCCGGTCACATTGATCTGATAGTCGCCGTATTTGCTCGTGGTGCTCAGTGCGGCAGAAGCGTCCGTCAGCTTCTGGGCACCGCCCTGCACCGCGCCGAAGGTGAAGCCGTTCTCATCCTTCGTCAGTTCCTTATAGTCAGCGGGCTCCTCACTGAGGATGTAGTAGGAATAGCTGGCGCTCTCGAACAGAGCGTCCCTGCCGGTATAGTCGGTGGTGGTGGTCTTGCCGCGGTTGGTGACTTCGATGGAAACCTTGCTGTCGTCCGTCACCTGCGTCAGGCCTTCCAGCACGGACATATCGGAAGCCTTCACGGGGTAGGTGATGCCGGTGATGTCGGTGCCGCCGCTGTTCACATGATAGGAGCCGCCCACCAGCGTGCCGGTGCGGGTCTTGTTCAGGGTGGCGGAGGATACGGTGTCCACCTTGACCTCGTTCTGCACCTCGGCGGCGTAGAAATCAGCATAGGGAATATTCATCAGGACATAGCCTTCAGCGCCCTTCAGATTATTGATTGCGTCCGTCAGATGGGTGATCTGCTCGCTGGCGCTGGACTCATAGAGGTAAGTCCACTCCAGCATATCCAGGCTCTCGCCCAGCTCCGTCTCGAGGTTCTTCCAGCTCTCAGCCGTATACAGCGCACTGTTCAGGCTCTGGGCCTTCTCGATCGCGGCGGTCAGCTCGGCCTTTGTCTGCTCGGTCACAGGCTCCTGCACCGCAATGTCGCCGGACCCAACTTCAAACTTATAGGTGTAGTCCGCATAGCCCAGCGCATGGAGGGTCAGGCTCCAGTAACCGGTGCCGTCGGTACCCGCAGGCAGCTGGCAGCGGTCAGACTGGGTCAGGCCCAGCTGAATGCCCATAGACTTGTGCATCCAGTTGTCAGCGGCAAACTTGGTGCCATAGGTGACAAGCGCGTTGCTGTAAGAGCTGTCACTGCCATAATAGGTCCAGGTGACGGCCTGCATGGAGGCGCCCAGATCGCCGTAATTGCCGTTGATGTCAACGCGCAGGAACTCGCCAAAGGAACCAGGCTTGGAATTGATACCCGGCGTAACACCCTCAGCAGTCTTGATCTCCACGCCGGCGAGGCCGGAGCTCGTACCGGTCTTTGCGGCGGAGAAGGTGAAGCCGCTGCCGCTCCTGGCGGCATACTTCAGGCCGTTGGTGTTTGCATCCACTGCGGCGGTATAGGTGTAGGCGCTCAGCTTGTTCTCGCCATAACCGCCCACCAGCGTGCCGCCGTTCTCCACAGTGGTGTACGCAGCCTTGAAGGCTTCCAGATTTTCGTTTTTGACCGCGACAGGAACGTACTTCAGGCCATAGACCTTGTAGTCCTTCAGCTTGGTCGTGGTGCCGTCCGCCTTGGTGATGGTGCCCTTGCTGTAGCCGACCGACGTACCGTCCGTCAGATAGAGCGTTGCGCCGTCAGCGGACCAGTGAGAAACAGCATAGGTGCTGCCATCCTCAGCCTCAATGACCGCATTGCACTGGAAGCTGCCGCGGTGCAGGCCATGGTTGGTGGTGGCGCGGGAGACCACATCGAAGCCGCCCAGGTCGGTCTCGTTGTGGGCGTCAATGTCCTTGCGGGACTCCGTGTTAGTGGCGTTATACACATTCTCGTTTGCCCAGTACTCCGCCCAGGTAAGTCCGGCGTACAGGTAGGTATAGCCGTCATCGGGCTCTTCGGGCGCAGGATCAGGGGTAACAGGGGTTTCGGCCTTCTTCAGCGCATCCACAGCGGCAGTCAGCGCGGTGAGCTGAGTATCCACATCGGCCTGTGCGGAGTCGGCGTTGTCCAGCACATTCTGCGCGTTCTTCAGCGCGGTCTGGAGCGCCGCCCAGCTGTCGGCGGTGTAGTCGGCCTCAGTCAGAGCCTTCACCTCGTCCACCTTGGCCTGGAGCCTGGTCTTGTCCACAGCAGCGGGGACAGCAGAACCCAGTGCCTCGTTTACAGCGGCAATAATTGCATCAGAGGTATAGGTCGCACCGCTGACCGCATCGACCGCTGTGCTGTTGTCTGCGATGATCTGGGCGGGCACGCCGACGGCCTTCTTAGTGCCGTTCACCGCCTTTTTTACATAGGATGTACTCTCCGTCGGGACCGCGTCTGTCGCGCAGTCTACCGCAGAGATCCTGCCCTGTTCATCCACAGTGACGCTGACGTCGAAGGTATAGTCCTCCCATTCGTCATCATTGTCCTCGGAATTTTTCACATCTGCTTCTGCCTTATAGGTGCCCGGCTGATAAGTCTGCGTCTCCACTGCAAAAGCGGCAGTGGGGATCAGGCTCAGCGCCAGCGCCAAAGACAGCAGCAGTGAGAGCAGTTTCTTCGGTTTCATGAAAACACTCCTTTCATCTCATTCATTTTGGCCAATTGTTAGTTATAACTAACCATATGTAAGAGCAGTACATCGAAAAAGTGGAACCACCCCATTGCTGTTAGAATATACTAACCACCGTAGAAACAGCGCTCCCCTCCTCCAGGACAGGAGAAGGGGAAAACCGGCCGGCATTAGTTGTCACTAACCGGTACTGCAATAATATAGCAGGAAATTCAAACCAAGTCAATAGGCTTTAGCCTTTTATATTTTTCTAAAGCTGCACCGCAGTAAACAAAAAATGGCGGGCCGATGCCCGCCGCCGCTCCTATTCGGAAAAGAATTTTTTCTGACTGTGGTTTTTATGTGGTCATGCCCCAAAATCAGCCTGTTTCCGCCAAAATCGCATATTGAGATTTCAGAACTTTTTCAGGCCAAATGGGGCAAATTCACAGAAAATAAACCAGATAACGTGCAAAATACGTTATCCGGTTTGGTGGACCTGATCGGATTCGAACCGACGACCCCCACAATGCGAATGTGATGCGCTCCCAACTGCGCTACAGGCCCAGATATTCAATTACGCCCGCCATCTCTGGCGTTGACTTGATTATTATATCAGAATTTCAGAATTTGTAAAGTACCGCACTGAAAAAAATTGCATTCTCCGCTTGCGAAACGCACAAAAATATAGTACAATACGAAGGCAGAATCAGAGAGGGCGTTGTGTCGCCTGTTTTCGGCCGGGGCGCTATAAAGGGCCGGTCCCGCGCAAGGTCAACCTGTGAACCATGTCAGGCGGGGAACCGAGCAGCATTAAGCAGTGTTTGGTTTGTGCCGCGGTCACCCGGTCCCAGTTTCCGGTCGAAAACAGACGGCGCAACTCTTTTTTGTTCTGTCCTGTCACTTAGAGACCGGCTTTGGTCTTGTCCTTACTGCGGGAGCGGATCAAAGTCCGTTTCCGTTTTTTGTTATTCTGGAAAGGAGCGCATTGGCTTTGTATCAGGCGCTTTACCGCAAGTGGCGGCCCCAGACCTTCGACGAGGTCACCGGCCAGAGCCACATCACTGACACCCTCAAAACTCAGGTGGCCTCCTC
>CALEQS010000167.1 GCA_937907975.1 uncultured Clostridia bacterium
TTCTCAGAAATGCTTGCATTTCTGAGAGAGCTTGTCGAGTTTCTCGACAAGCTCACAGCCGCCTTCTCCTGAAGGCGGCTGTTTTTATGGATCAGATTATCGGATCGCATCTTTCATGGACTTTACATATTCTGTGACAGGCTTGATACTGTCCCGCCCATTGGTTGCGATGAGTTTTACAATGGCGCTGCCCACAATGACTCCGTCCGCCTTCTGGGCCATTTCTCTGGCCTGCTCCGGGGTGGAAATGCCGAAGCCGACAGCAGCGGGAATGTTCTTTGTCTCTTTGACCAGTTTTACCATGGCGCCGATGTCCGTGGTGATACTGCTGCGCACTCCGGTGACCCCCAGAGAGGAAACGCAGTAGACAAAGCCCTTGGCTTCTGCGGCGATGGAGCGAATGCGCGCGTGAGAGGTCGGTGCGATCATGCTGACCAGTTCCAGGCCATATTTTGCGCACAGCGGCTCAAACTCAGCTTTCTCCTCAAAGGGAACGTCTGGCAGGATCAGTCCCTGAATGCCAACCTCAGCGGCTTTGGAGAGAAACTTCTCAGAGCCATAAGAGAATACCACATTGGCATAGGTCATGAACACCATGGGGATGGTGACGGTCTCGCGCAGCTTTCGCACCAGTTCGAATACCTTATCCGTAGTGGTGCCTGCCCTGAGGGCGCGCAGGTTGGCCGCCTGAATGACTGGACCCTCGGCGGTGGGATCGGAGAAGGGAATGCCCAGCTCAATGAGGTCTGCTCCGGCCTCGGCCATGGCCTTGACCAGGGCCTCGGTGGTCTCCAGATCCGGGTCGCCGCAGGTCAGAAACGGAATGAAGGCCTTTCCGTTCTGAAAGGCGTATGCAATTTTAGTCATGGAGATCCTCCCCTCTGTAACGGGCGATGGCGGCCACGTCCTTGTCTCCGCGGCCGGACAGGGTGATGACAATGCTCTGGTCGGGGCGCATCGTGGGTGCCAGTTTTTTTGCGTAGGCCACCGCATGAGCGGACTCGATGGCGGGAATGATGCCCTCGGTACGGGAGAGGTATTCAAAGGTCTCTACCGCCTCGTCATCGGTGACCGGAACATATTCCGCCCGACCGGTGTCGTGAAGCCAGGCGTGCTCCGGCCCGATGCCGGGGTAGTCCAGACCGGCGGAGATGGAGTATACCGGCGCGATCTGGCCGAACTCATCCTGGCAGAAGTAGCTCTTCATGCCGTGGAAGATGCCCAGACGGCCGGTGGCCACTGTGGCAGCGGTCTCAAAGGTGTCCACACCCCGGCCAGCGGCCTCACAGCCGATCAGACGGACGCCGGGATCTTCGATGAAGTTGTAGAAAGAGCCGATGGCGTTGCTGCCGCCGCCGACGCAGGCGATGACTGCGTCAGGCAGCCTGCCCTCCTGGGCCAGCATCTGCTGTTTGATCTCTTTGGAAATGACCGCCTGAAAATCCCGGACAATGGTGGGGAAGGGGTGCGGTCCCATGCAGGAGCCCAGCAAATAGTGGGTGTCGCTGATGCGGCTTGTCCACTCCCGGAAGCACTCACTGACTGCATCTTTCAGCGTGGCAGTGCCCGCATCCACGCCGTGGACGGTGGTGCCCATCAGCCGCATACGGTAGACATTCAGTGCCTGCCGCTCCATGTCCAGACGGCCCATGTAGACTTCGCAGTCCATGCCCATGTAGGCGGCCACCGTGGCAGTGGCCACGCCGTGCTGGCCCGCGCCGGTCTCGGCAATGAGCCGGGTCTTACCCATCTTTTGGGCCAGCAGAGCCTGACCGAGGGCATTGTTGATCTTGTGGGCGCCGGTGTGGTTCAGATCCTCCCGCTTGAGATAGATCTTGGCACCGCCCAGATCCTTTGTCATTTTCTCTGCGTAGTACAGCAGAGAGGGGCGTCCGGCATAGTTGCGGTAAAGCTCGTCCAGCTCTGCATTGAAGTCCGGATCATTTTTGTAGTAGTTGTAGGCTTCCTCCAGCTCAATGACAGCGTTCATCAGCGTTTCCGGGATGTACTGACCGCCGTGGATGCCAAATCGTCCGTTGGACATGCTAGTTCGCTCCTTAGAAGTTTAATGCGTTGAGGTATACCGTTTCTCGCCGCCCTCCCCGAAGGGAGAGGGGCGGCGAGAAGGTTCCCTCATTTATGGTAATGAAGGGAAAGGTAGAATAGGGATCAGAGATCAGTCACCGAATACCTTGCGGTAGTCCTCCTGGAACTTCACGATGCCGGAGTCGGTGAGGGGGTGCTTGGCCATCTGCTCAATGACCTTGAAGGGCACGGTGGCGATGTCGGCACCGGCACGGGCGCAGCCCAGAACATGAGCGGTGTTGCGCACGGAGGCGGAGATGATCTCGGTATGGATGTCGTCATAGAGGGCGAACACATTGGCGATGTCCTCAATGAGGGCCAGACCATCCTCGTTGATGTCGTCCAGACGGCCGACGAAGGGGCTGACATAGGTGGCGCCGGCGCGGGCGGCCAGCAGAGCCTGGTTGGTGCTGAAGATCAGGGTGCAGTTGGTGGGGATGCCCTCGGCGGACAGGATCTTGATGGCCTTCAGGCCCTCAAGGGTCATGGGGATCTTCACGACCATGTGCTTGGGGTCGATGGCGTAGATCTCGCGGCCTTCCTTGATCATGCCCACGGCATCCTCAGTGGTGGCCTTGACCTCGCCGGAGATCGGACCGTCCACAATACCGCAGATCTCCTTCAGGGTCTCGGTATAGTCACGGCCCTCCTTGGCGATCAGGCTGGGGTTGGTGGTGACGCCGCAGATGACACCCATCTCATTTGCCTTGCGGATCTCGTCCACATTTGCAGTGTCCAGGAACAGTTTCATGGTAACTCACCTTTTCCTTTCATTTCATCCTCCGTACCGAAGCGATAACGGAAGATAATTTACCTTTATCTTTCACTCCATTGGTCTCAATGCCGCTGGAGAGATCGATCCCATAGGGATGCAGCTGTTTGACAGCTTTGACCACATTGCCGGGGTTCAGTCCGCCGGCCAGAAAGTAGGGGCGTTCAAAGCCGGAGAGCAGGCTCCAGTCGAAGCACTCACCGGTGCCCTGACCATTGTCCAGCACGATCATGTCGGCATAGCTGTTCTCTGCGGCCTTTAGGTCGGCGGCAGAAGTGACCTGAAACGCCTTCCAGACCGGACGACCTGTACGTTCCTTCAACGCGCGGATGTAGTCCTCGTCCTCATGGCCGTGGAGCTGGAGAATGTCCACCACGCGCCGCTCCAGCAGCCCAGCGGCGGTTTCCAGCGGCAGGTCGACGACTACGCCCACGGCCTGAATGCCGGGATTCAGCAGGCGGATCAGACCCTCAGCCTTTTCGGGCGACAGGCTGCGGCGGCTCTTTGGAAAGCTCAGCACAAATCCGGCGTAGTCGGGCAGATACTGATTCACATAGTCGATGTCCCGCTCCCGGAACAGACCGCAGGTCTTGATCTTCGTCATTGGGCAAAGCGCCTCATTTCAGAAAGCATTTTTTTCTTGTCTCCGGCGCGCATCAGCAGTTCGCCCACTAATGCGGCATCCGCACCGATCCTGCTCAGCTGTGCGATGTCAGAGGGGGCGGAGACGCCGGACTCTGCGACATAAATGCGCTCCGGCGGGATGAGATCCCGCAGACGTGCGGCGTTGGAGAAGTCCACAGAGAAATCGTGCAGGTTACGGTTGTTCACGCCGATGATCTTTGCGCCGGCGGAAACGGCAGAGCGGATCTGATCCGGATCGTGGGCCTCCACCAGCGCGGCGAGCCCCAAGCTCTCACATATAGTAAGATACCGCTGAATCGTCTCCGTGTCAAGCAGTGCGCAGATCAGCAGAACACAATCTGCCCCCATGAGCCGCGCCTGGTAGAGCTGATATTCGTCCACCGTGAAATCCTTTCGGATCATGGGCGTAGAGACCGTGGCACGGATCTGGTTGAAAATTTCATCAGAGCCAAGAAACCACTTTGGTTCCGTCAGGCAGGAGATGCATTCTGCTCCGGCGGCTTCATAGGCGCGGGCAATGTGCAGATAAGGAAAATCCTCCGCGATGATTCCTTTGGAAGGGGAGGCTTTTTTTACCTCACAGATAAAGCTCATGCCGTCCTTTGTTAGTGCCCGCTCAAAGGCGGCGCCATTGCCCGGCCCGACCTGCTGGCAGAGCGCCTTCAGTTCCTCCAGACTGTGTGCTTGAGCATCCTGCGCCACGCGGAGCCGGGCGTAGTCGGCGATGGTGTCCAGAATAGTAGACATAATTACCTCCCAAAGGATCAGGCGTTGCTGGCGGCCGCAAATTCCTCCAGCTTTTCATTGGCCTTTCCGGTGTCGATGAGTTCTGCGGCCAGTGCGATGCCATCCTGAATGCACTCCGCTTTGCCGGAGATATAAAGGCCGCAGGCGGCATTCAACAGGACCACGTCACGCTTCGGACCGGTCAGCTCGCCGGAGAGAATGGCGCGGGAGATCTGAGCGTTGTACTCGGGCTCTCCACCTTCAATGTCCTGCTTGGTGCCCCGGGTAAGGCCGAAGTCCTCAGGTTGAATGGTGTAGGTTTTGTACCAGCCGTCCTTGAACTCACATACGGAGGAGGGAGCGCTGATGGAGACCTCGTCCAGCTTGTCCTGACCATAGACCACCATACCACGCTTGACACCCAGACTGCTCAGCACCTGCGCCATGGGCTGGAGTAGATATTCGTCGTAGACGCCCAGCACCTGCATGGTGGGGTGGGCCGGATTGGTGAGGGGGCCGAGAATATTGAACACCGTGCGGAAGCCCAGCTCCTTCCGAATCGCGCCCACATACTTCATGGAGGTATGGTAGACCTGGGCGTGCAGGAAGCAGATGCCGGTTTTCTGGAGCACCTGCTCCATCTTGGCGGGTTCCAGCTTGACGTTGATGCCCAGCGCCTCCAGTACATTGGCCGCGCCGCTCTTGGAGGAGGCCGCCACATTGCCGTGCTTGGTGACCGGCACTCCGGCGGCGGCAATCACAATGGCGGCGGTGGAGGAGATGTTGATGCTGTGGGCTCCGTCGCCGCCGGTGCCCACGATCTCCAGCGTTTCAAGGCCATTTGTATCAAACTTGATGGCGTGGTTACGCATGGCGGCGGCACAGCCGGAGATCTCGTCGATGGTCTCCGCACGGGTGCTCTTGGTGGACAGCGCCGCCAGAAATGCGGCGTTCTGGGTGGGGGAGGTCTGGCCGCTCATGATCTCGTTCATCACGGCATAGGACTCGTCATAGCTCAGATCTTCCTTCTGAACGATTTTAATAATTGCATCCTGGATCATATTGATTCCTCCTGAATTTAAAGCGGTTTGTCAGCTAAAAAGTTTTCAAGAATGCTGCGTCCGTCCGGGGTGAGAATGCTCTCCGGGTGGAACTGGAGCCCATATACCGGCGCGGTCCTGTGGGCCACAGCCATGACCTCGCCGTCCTCCGTTGCGCCGACAACTTTCAGCGTGTCTGGAATGGTGTCCGGCTTTGCGGCCAGCGAATGATAGCGGGCGGCGGGAATTTCCTCCGGCATTCCGGCAAAGATGGGGCAGCTTACATCCAGCTTCACCATAGACTGCTTACCGTGCATGAGCTGCTTGGCGTAGGTGACGGTGGCGCCGAACACTTCACAGATGGCCTGATGGCCGAGGCAGACGCCCAGGATCGGGATCTTGCCGGTGAAATAGCGGATCACATCTTCGCAGACGCCGGAATCAGCGGGTTTGCCCGGGCCGGGGGAGAGGATGATGCGCCGGGGAGCCAGCGCCTTGATCTCGGCCACCGTCAGCTCGTCATTGCGGATGACCTTGATGTCCGGATCAATGGAGCCCACCAGCTGATAGAGATTGTATGAAAAGCTGTCATAATTGTCGATGAGTAAAACCATGTCAGTCCAGCCCTCCCTCAGATGCCTTGACCGCGTTTACCACGGCCTGGGCCTTGTTGATGCACTCCTGATACTCGCTTTCGGGCACGCTGTCGGCCACAATGCCCGCGCCGGAGCGGATGAACACCTTGCCGTTCTTCTTGAAGGCAATGCGGATGGCGATGCAGGTGTCCAGATTGCCGGTAAAGTCGATGTAGCCGATGGCGCCGCCGTAGATGCCCCGCTTGTTGTTTTCCAGCTCGTTGATGATCTGGCAGGCCCGGAATTTTGGCGCGCCGGACAGCGTTCCGGCGGGGAGAATGGCTTCCACCGCGTCCACCGCGTCCTTGTCAGGGCGGATCGTGCCGCGCACTGTGGAACCGATGTGCATGACGTGGGAGTAGCGGAGCACATCCATGTAGCGCTCTACCTCCACCGAGCCAAACTGACTGATCTTGCCGATGTCGTTGCGGCCCAGATCCACCAGCA
>CALEQS010000168.1 GCA_937907975.1 uncultured Clostridia bacterium
TAATCGCACAGGTAGAAGCTGTTTTGAATGAGTGGCACAATTCGGAAAAAGAATAACAAAAAGAAAAAGCAGGGCGCGGTAGCTAATGAATAGCCACCGCGCCCTGTCTTGTCGTAGGTGCAGTTTTGAGTGTATGTTACGCAGTAGAACCCCCTGCGGATAACCACCTCCTCCGGGGCATAAGTAAGCTAATAAAATAGAATATATCTCAAAGACGGCGAGTTTTCAGACTTTGCCGCTTTTTCTTTTTTAAGATTCATTCCGCTTATGCCGCAGGCATAAGCGGAATTTTTTATATATAAGAATATAGAAGGGAGATTTTGCAAATGAAGAAAAAGAACATCTTCAAACGGGGGTTGTCCATGCTGTTGGTGGCTCTGCTATGCGCATCGCTTGTCCTGCCTGCGTATGCGGCAGATATGGCGGAGAGTGCGGATAAGATCAGCACAGAGAGCGAAGTCCAGAACAATGAAACTGCCGTTCCCGGAGAAGTTCAGGAAGAGATGGAAGAGTCCAACCCTGATGAGAATCCCGTCGAGGAGCCGCAGATGGACGAACCCGCAAAGGCCGAAACGGCGGAGACTCCGTATGGGCGGCAGTTCCTGATCGGCAATTATGGCACAGCCTATCTCAGTGAAGATGGCATTATGCCGTATGCAGTGGGAGATACCGTATATATTGAAAAGGGGCAGAAAATCGCCTATGCCGGTTACGCCACATTTAAATATACGGCCCATGTGAACGGAAACGAATACCTCTGCTTCTGCGCCGAACCCAATAAGAGCTCGACCAGCGGCTATTATACCGTCTCCAAACTTGATCCCGCTACCGAGGTGGGACGTCAGGTGCTTTGTGCCTTGATCCGTGGTTATGGAGGCCCGCTGTATGAATCCTATGCAAAGGATAACTGGTGGGATGAGGATGTGAACGACAATCTGCGTTACGGCTATACTCATGCGCTGATCGGACGCCTCTACTGCGGCTCCACCAAGGGTCTGCCTCAGTCGGTAATCGAGTGGACGGAAATCATTGAAGCGGAGAATAATATTGCTCTGGCAGATCCAGACAGTGAGCTGAATCAGATTATTGATGAATACACTGCCTTTATTGCCTACAACGATGCGGGGCAGGATATGGTGTGGCTGGAGTATACGCCCCGTCCCAAGGATACGATCATTCACTTGTCCAAAACCAGCACGGATCCGAATGTCACAGACGGGAATGCCTGTTATTCTCTGGCTGGCGCAGTGGTATGGCGTTTATACGGATCCTGACTGCACGGATCTTGTGACCACAATTACCATTGATTCTAACGGTAAAGGAGACTCTGCCGAGATTGAGCAGAATGTCTATTATTTGAAAGAGATCACGGCCAGTCCTGGGTATCAGCTGGATACTGAGGTCTATACCGTAGACGGTACAGAAACCGATGCCTATGCCAATGTAACAGAGCGTCCGGCCAATGATCCCGCCGCTATTACGCTGGATAAGATCAGCAGCGAAACGGTGGCTAATGTGCCCAGTTTGGCGGGAGCACAGTTTACGGTTCGATACTATGACGGGCAGTATTCTTCCGTCAGCCAGCTTCCTGCTGAAGCAACACGCACTTGGGTGATCGAAACAAAGTCAGCGACGAATGGTTCACAGACGCGGTATTGGACGATGCTGAGTGACGAATTTAAAGTTGCTGGAGATGAATTCTATACAATCAGCGGTTTGCCAGTGCTGCCTATTGGTACGATCACAGTGCAGGAAACCCTTGCACCTGTTGGCTATACTTTGAACGGGGCGTATCTGAATAATTCCTCTGGACAGACCGTCTCTGACAGCAATGGTGTGGTACTTATGAATATCACTCAGAACGGAAATGGCGGCGTCGGTCGGTTGAACGGCGGCAACGAGTATACCAAGAAGGATGTCGAGATCTACGGCGGCGTGCAGATCAATAAGCTGGACGCCGATACCGGCCTGAACGAAGCCTATTCCGGCGCATCTCTGTCCGGCATGACCGTGGACATCATCAGCCGTAATGATCTGCCCATCGAGGCGGACGGCAAGACCTACAACAACGGCGACGTCATCACCACATTGACCACTGATTCCGCCGGCCACGCGGCTACCTCAAGCAAGTATCTGCCTTATGGCGACTATGAGCTGAAGGAGACCAAGGCTCCCGCAGGTTATGCCATGCCCGGTAATGCTTCTCAGCTTATTTCCATCACCGAGGATAACAAGTTTGTCTCCGTCAACTTCTCTGATCCCGTTATCCGTGGTGATTTTGAACTGAGAAAGATCGACATTGATTCTCAGCAGTCCATGGCCAACGTAGTGTTCGAGATCACCAATGATGCCACTGGCGAGACTCATCAGTTTGTCACGGATGAAAATGGTTTCGTCTCCAGTGCCACTAAGTATAATGCCCATTCTCAGAACACCAATGACGGCACCGTGGATTCCGGTCTTTGGTTCGGCCAGTATGTGGCCGCCGATGGCTCCGTGAAGCAGATTCCCGTGGATGATGCCCGTGGCGCTCTGCCCTACGGCACTTACACCATTACTGAGCTGCCCTGCGACGCCAACAAGGACTACATCCTCTGGTCTGGCAAGATCACTATTTCCCGCAACAACTTTACCGTTGACCTGAAGGACGTGGAGAACTTCCAGATGCGGCTTTCCACCACCGCAAAGGATGAGGCTACCAACAGTCACTACGCATCTTCTGTAGGTGAGAATACCATCATCGATACCGTGCGCTACGAAAATCTGCTCAAGGACACTCAGTATACTTTGGTCAGTGTCCTGATGAGCAAGGCCACTCAGCAGCCTGTCCGTGACGCGGACGGCAATATCGTAAGTGCCACCAAGACCTTCACGACGAAAACCCGCAGCGGCCAGCTGGATATGGAGCTGGTTTTTGATGCAACGCCGCTGGCCGGAACGGATGTAGTCGTCTTTGAATATTTGTTCTTGGGCGACAAGGGCGATGTCTCCGGCAATGGTGCGGCTGTAAGCCATGCTGACATCAACGACGAGGATCAGACGATCCATCTGCCTAAGATCACCAGCAGTCTGCGGGATAAGGAGACCGGCACCAACATTTCCAATGCGGGTGAAATCACACAGATCGACACCGTGACCTATGAGAATCTGAATCCCGGTAAGACCTACACTGTGACTGGTACTCTGATGTCCAAGACCACCGGCCAGCCCGCACTGGATGACAACGGCGACGAAATCACAGCGACAGCCAAGTTCAAGCCCACGGAGCCGAACGGCAGCGTAGATGTGATCTTTACTTTTACGGGATATACCCTCGCCAGTGAGACGCTGGTGGCGTTTGAGACTCTCCAGTATCGCGGCAATGACTGGGCAGTCCATGCAGACCTCAATGACGAGAACCAGACGATCTATATTCCCGCAGTCAGCACCGAGGCGACATCTAAGCTCACCGGCGATCATATCGCCATGGCAGAAAAAGATGCACCGCAGATTGACCGGGTGACGCTGAGAAATCTGGTGGTCGGAAAGGAGTACACGCTGACCTCCGAGCTGATCGGAGTCCCAGATGAAGCCAAGCTGACAGTGGTCAGCAAGACATTTACTGCCACTGCTTCTGATATGGAGATTCTGATGGAGGTCACGCTGGATGCCTCTGAGCGCGCCGGAACAGAGACTGTGTTTTTTTAAACTCTGACCTACAACGGCGTCGTGGTCGGTGCGCATCGGGACATCAATGACAAGGATCAGACCATTGCGTTCCCTGAGATCCATACGACGGCGCTCGATGTGGAGAGCGGCACCCACAATGCCATGGCTGACAGTGATGTGACGATCAGAGACATTGTTCATTACAGCAAGCTGCTGGCGGGCAAGGAGTACACCGTCAAGGGCAATTTGATGGTCAAGTCCACCGGCGAGATCCTGCTGGATGCCGAGGGCAACCCCGTTACCGCTGCCGCTTCCTTTACGCCTAGCGAGCCGGATGGTTCTGTTGAGCTGACCTTCCATTTTGACGGTACCGGACTGGATGGGGAGACCGTGGTGGCCTTCGAGACTATCAGTTTTAATGGCATTGAGATTGCCGTCCATGCAGATCTGGAGGATGAGGAGCAGAGCATCCACTTTGTCGAGCTGTCTACCACCGCTGTTGCAACAAACTCCGGTGAGCACATTGCCATGGCCGCCCCGAATACTGAGCTGACGGACTACGTCACTATGGAAAACCTGATCGTCGGGCAGGCGTATCATCTGCGCTCCGAGTTTATTGCCAAGGCCACTGGTGAGACATTGGCCATGGTCGAAAAGGACTTTACTGCAACGGAAGAAACTATGACCGTCCCAATGGCAGTCAAGCTGGATGCTACCGAGCTGGCCGGTTCCTCTGTGGTGTTTTTTGAAACTCTGATCGTTAACGGCGTAGAGGTCGGTGCTCACCGTGACATCGACGATGAGAACCAGACAATCGTGTTCCCGGAGATCCACACCACTGCACAGGATGTGGAGTTCGGCGGACATTACTCCATTGCCGACGGCGATGTGAGCATTCTGGATGTTGTGCATTACAAGGGGCTGCTCATTGGAAAGGAATATACTGTTTCCGGCACCTTGATGGTCAAATCCACCGGCAAAGCCCTGTTGGATAAAGACGGCAATCCCGTGATGGCCAGCACCACCTTTACCGCCGAGCAGGCCAATGGCAGTGTGGAGGTCGTGTTCCGCTTTGACGGCTCCGCACTGGCCGGAGATGCGGTCGTAGCCTTTGAAAGCCTGACCTATCAGGGCATTGAGGTTGCGGCCCATATGGACATCAACGACGAGGAGCAGACAGTGTATTTCCCCGGTATTCACACAACGGCCATTGACAGTACCAGCAAGAGCCACAAGGCAACGGCATCCGGCACTGTGACCATTCTGGACACTGTGGATTACACCAACCTGATCTCCGGCCAGCTCTATACCGTAGTTGGCACGCTGATGGATAAGGCGACCGGCTCCGCTCTGCTGGACAAGGAGGGCAATCCGATCATCGCCAGCATGACTTTTACCCCGGCAATGGCCAACGGCAGTGTGGAGATGAACTTTGCCTTTGATGCAACTGGACTGGGCGGACATACTGTCGTCGTCTTTGAACGCGTCTATCTGGGCACCGATACCACGGTTCAGCCCGTCGCTGTGCACAAGGACATCAATGATGCGAACCAGAGCGTAGAACTGGTGGCACCGCCTGCTGCACCTAAAACCGGCGACACTGCGGCTCCGATGCTGGTTGGTATGCTGTTGCTGGCATCGGCAT
>CALEQS010000169.1 GCA_937907975.1 uncultured Clostridia bacterium
CTTGACCAGCATCTTCTTGTTGACCTGATAGGGCAGCTCGGTGACGATGATGCGGGTGCGGTCGTGTCCGAACTCCTCAAACTCCGTCCGGGCGCGGAGCACGATCTTGCCCCGGCCGGTGGCGTAGGCGGCGCGGATGCCGCTGCGGCCCATGATGATGCCCCGGGTCGGGAAGTCCGGCCCCTTGATGTACTGCATCAGGTCGTTGAGGTCTGCCTCCGGGTTGTCCAGCACGCAGACGCAGGCGTCGATGACCTCCCGCAGGTTGTGGGGCGGGATGTTGGTGGCCATGCCGACGGCGATACCGCTGGAGCCGTTCACCAGCAGGTTGGGGAAGCGGCTGGGCAGCACGCGGGGCTCCTTGCGGGTCTCGTCAAAGTTGGGGTCCCAGTCGACGGTGTCCTTGTCGATGTCCCGCAGCATCTCGTTGCTCATCTTGCTGAGCCGGGCCTCGGTGTAACGGTAAGCGGCGGGTGGATCGCCGTCGACGGAGCCGAAGTTGCCGTGGCCGTCCACCAGCAGATAGCGCATGGAGAAGTCCTGGGCCAGGCGCACCATGGCGTCATAGACGCTGGCGTCGCCATGGGGGTGATACCGGCCCAGCACGTCGCCCACGCAGGTGGCGCTCTTCTTGAAGGGCTTGTCGCTGGTCAGATTGTCCTCGTACATGGCGTACAGAATGCGCCGGTGCACGGGTTTCAGACCGTCCCGCACGTCGGGCAGGGCGCGGCCGACGATGACGCTCATCGCGTATTCGATATAGCTGTCCTCCATCTCGTGGACAAGGTCAGACTGCACGATCTTCTGATCCGGGTAGCGGATCTCCTCGGGATCATAGTCCCGTCTCATTTTAGCCATAATTGATCTGCTCCCCCTCTCTCAGTAGTCCAGATTCACGGCGTAGTGGGCGTGGGTCTCGATATATTCCTTGCGGGGCTCCACCTTTTCGCCCATGAGCACGGTGAAGATCTTGTCCGCCGCCACGGCGTCGTCCAGCGTGATCTTGCGCAGGGTGCGCTTGGTGGGGTCCATGGTGGTCTCCCACAGCTCGTGGGGGTCCATCTCGCCAAGGCCCTTGAACCGGCTGATGTCCACCTTCACGTTATGGTTGCCGCCGCGCATCTCGGCGGAGATGGCGTCGCGCTCCTCCTCGCTGAAGGCCAGGCGGGTGGTCTTGCCCCGGGTCAGCTTGAACAGGGGCGGCACGGCCGCGTAGACATAGCCCTCCTCGATGAGCGGGCGCATGAAGCGGAAGAAGAAGGTCAGCAGCAGGGTGCGGATGTGCGCACCGTCCACATCGGCATCGGCCATGATGACGACCTTGTGATAGCGCAGCTTGGTCACGTCGAAGTCGTCGCCCAGACCGGCGCCCAGGGCGGTGATGACCGGGGTCAGCTTGTCGTTGCCGTAGATCTTGTCCGCCCGGGCCTTCTCCACGTTCAGCATCTTGCCCCACAGGGGGAGGATGGCCTGGAACCGGCTGTCCCGGCCGCCCTTGGCGGAGCCGCCTGCGGAGTCGCCCTCGACGATGTAGAGCTCGGTGAGGGAGGGGTCGGTCTCGTTGCAGTCGCTCAGCTTGTCGGGCATGGAGCTGCCCTCCAGCGCATTCTTGCGGCGCACTTCCTCCCGGGCGCGGCGGGCGGCCTCCCGGGCGCGGGAGGCCATCATGGCCTTTTCCAGAATAGCCTTGCCCACCGCGGGGGTTTCGTCCAGGAACTCGGTCAGCTTCTCGGTGACGACGGCGTTCACCAGCGTGCGGATCTCGCTGTTGCCCAGCTTGGCCTTGGTCTGTCCCTCGAACTGGGCCTCGGTCAGCTTGACGGAGATAACACAGGTCAGGCCCTCGCGGCAGTCGTCGCCGGAGACCTTCTCGTCGTCCTTGAGGATCTTCATCTTCCTGCCGTAGTTGTTGAGCACGGTGGTGATGGCGCGCTTGAAGCCCTCCTCGTGCATGCCGCCCTCGGGGGTGTGAATGTTGTTGGCGAAGGAGACGATGATCTCGCTGTAACCGTCGGTGTACTGCAGGGCCACCTCGGCCATGGCGTCGGCCTTCTCGCCGGCCATGTAGACCACCTCGTCGTGGACGGGGGTCTTGTTCTCGTTGATGAAGGTGACGAACTCGCGGATGCCGCCCTCATAGCACATCTCGTCCCGCTGTTCCTGACCGGGGCGCTCGTCGGCCATGACGATCTTCAGTCCGGCATTCAGGAAGGCCTGCTCCCGCATCCGGCGGTGCAGAGTCTCGTAGTCATAGACCAGCTCCTCGAACATCTCCGGGTCGGGCTGGAAGGTGACCTCGGTGCCGGTGTGGTCGGTCTGGCCCACGATGGTCATGCCCTGGGTCACCTTGCCCCGGGCGAACTTCATCTCGTAGATATTGCCGTTCTTGTGCACCCGCACCTCCAGCCACTCGGAGCAGGCGTTGACCACGCTGGCGCCCACGCCGTGCAGGCCGCCGGACACCTTGTAGCCGCCGCCGCCGAACTTGCCGCCGGCGTGCAGAATGGTGTAAACGACCTCCAGAGCGGGCTTGCCGGTCTGGGCCTGAATGTCCACGGGGATGCCGCGGCCATTGTCGGTGACGGTGATGGAGTTGCCCGGATTGATGGTCACATGGATCTCCGTGCAGTAGCCGGCCAGCGCCTCGTCAATGGCGTTGTCCACGATCTCATACACCAGATGGTGCAGACCGGACGCGCTGGTGGAGCCGATATACATGCCCGGACGCTTCCGGACGGCCTCAAGGCCCTCCAGAACCTGAATTTCCGAAGCGTTGTACTCATGCTCCGTGGCGGTTCCTCTTTCGATCAGATCTAGTTCTTCTGACATTCTTTCTTCCTCCTGTTTTGAGGTGGGTTTCTTATATCGACAAAGAATTAAATTCTTGTGTAGATGTGGTTGGGGGCGATCAATTTGATCTGGTACAGGCTTTCAAAATTTGCTGTAGGGCGGGTGCTTGCCCCCGCCCTACGATAGAACTGAAAGCCTTCAGTTCCAGGACTTGGCTCTCCCTTTGGGAGAGCTGGCACCGGAGGTGACTGAGAGGGCGATGCACCTACAGGTGTGCGTAAGGCTAACCCTGTGAAAGGCCCTCTCAGTCTGCGCCTGCGGCGCATCCAGCTCCCCCGAAGGGAAGCCAAGACTAAACCTGCAAGCTATCTGCACCGCACTTTGCGCGTTCAAACTCCCTCACTCCACGATGCCGCTCTGGCTGCGTTTGAGCAGGGTGGCGGTGGAGAGCTGGGAGATATAGACCCGCTGATCCGCGCGCCCACCGGCCACGACGAAGGACTTTGGCAGGTCCTCGGTGACGTAGCGCACCTCGCCCCTCTTTTCGGCGGTGTTGAGGTAGTTGCGCGTGCGGATGGACTGGGTGGTGATGTCCAGATCAAAGATGCCGATGATGTCGCAGTCGCGCACCACGGTGCCCTGTCCAAGGTGAAGGTACATTCAGCGCTCCTCCTCTATCGTGCCATTCTTCACGCGGAACACCTTGCCCTCCTGCAGAGCAGCAAGGCGCTCCTCCTCGCAGCAGGTGATAAATACCTGCCCGCCCTGGATGTGGTTGAGCACAAATTCCTGCCGCCGAGGGTCCAACTCGCTGAGCACGTCGTCCAGCAGCAGCACCGGATATTCCTCCCGGTCGTCAAAGATGATGTCCCGCTGGGCCAGCTTCAGGCTCAGCGCCGCCGTCCGGGTCTGTCCCTGGGAGGCGTACTGCCGGGCGCTCCGGCCGTCGATGTCCACCCGCAGCTCGTCCCGGTGGGGGCCGATCAGGCATTTGCGGGCGGCCAGCTCCGCCTCCCGGCGGCACTCCTGGTGCTCCAGCAGCTGCGCAAAGAGCACCTTCGTGGGGGCCAGCGGGTCGGAGATGGCAGTGTCCGGCTCATAGGCCAGGCTGAGAGCCTCCCTGCCGCCGGAAAACTCCCGATGGATGGCAGGGGCCGTCTTGGCAAGGCGCTTGATGAAGTGGGCGCGGTAGTGGGTGATGACCGCCCCGGCCTGACAGAGCTGGTGGGAGAAGTCGTCCAGCGTGGCCAGCAGGTCTGGCCGCTCCTCCTGATGGTTCAGGATGAAGCTCTTGCTCTTCCAGATCTTCTGGTAGCGCTCCAGCGCCTCGGCGTATTTCGGCCGCAGCTGGGCAATGGTGTCGTCCAGAAACCGCCGCCGCTCCACCGCCCCGGCCCGGATCAGGAACAGGTCCTCCGGGCAGAACAGCACGGTGTTCAGGGTCTCCCCCAGCTCGGCGGCGCTCTGCAGCTTCACGCCGTTGCGCTTTAAAATGCGCCGCTGGCCGGCGTTCAGCGTGACCTCCACGGTGAAATCCCGGCCCCGGCACTCCAGCTCGCCGGTCAGAAAGCCGTGCTGGATGCCGAACATGATGAGCTCCCGGTCATAGCGGGCGCGGTGGCTCCTGGCCCCGGCCAGATAGGAGATGCCCTCCAGCAGGTTGGTCTTTCCCTGGGCATTGTCGCCGCAGATGATGTTCATGCCGGGGTGGAACTCCGCCCGGGCAGACAGATAGTTGCGGAAATACTCCAGGGAGAGCGCGTTCAGTCTCATTCGATGGTGACGGTCACGCCGTCGATGGTGACGCTGTCGCCGCTTCTGAGCTTCTTGCCCCGCATGGTGCACACCTCGCCGTTGACCTGAACGTCGCCGTCCTGAATGCGCATCTTGGCCATGCCGCCGGTCTCGCACAGGCCCTCATATTTCAGCAGGTCCTGCAGGCGGATAAATTCCGTTGTGATCTGAGTGGTGTAATCGTTTTGATTCATAATGGTGTCCTCGTTGTTATGATGTAGAGATGCTCGAAAGGCTTCCCCTGGAGGAGTGCGCCCGAAACAGGAATGCGCCACCGGCGCATTCCCGGGCTCACCCCACACCGTGGGGAATCCCCCCTCAAGGGGAAGGCTTCGGTGCGGTGTGTACAGCTGGCAGGTTCGGCCTTGGCTCTCCCAAAGGGAGAGCCAAGGGCTATACCTGAAAGCCCTCGTTCTACTGTCATCCTGAGCGGAGCGAAGGATCTTAAAACACCGGTCTCCGACAGGAAGCATTCTACTTGTAGAAGTTGGTGCTGTAAGATTCTTCGTCGCTTCGCTCCTCAGAATGACACTAGGAAAAGCAGTCCTCTCTTACTGCCCCGCTCTCAATCTGACGGGCAGAACCATGTAGAGGAAGTTGTCCTTGCCGTCGGCGGGGGTGATGATGCAGGGAGAGATGGCGCTGTTCATGCAGAGATTGATGTTGTCCGCCGGGGCGGCCTTCAGAGCGTCCATCATATATTTGTTGTTGAAACCGATCTCCAGCTCCTGGCCGTCGCCGGCCATGGGGCACTCGTCACTGGCATCGCCCAGGGCGGTGTTGACCTTGATCTTCATGTTGTCGCTCTCGAACAGGCACCGGATGGGGCTCTTCTGCTTCTCGGTGATGATGAGGCTGACGCGGTCGATGGTGTTGAGCAGCTGGCGCTTGTCGGCCACCATGATGATCTTGTACTCGGCTGGGATAGCGGAGCGATAGGCCAGGAACTCGCCCTCCAGGCGGCGGGCCACCAGCATGGTGTCGCCGGCCTTGAACATGACGTGGCGGGAACCCACCACGATGGTGGCGGTCTCCTCACTCTCGCCGCAGATCTTCTCCACCTCGCTCAGGGCGGCGGCGGGGACGACAAAGGAGAAATTGGGCTTGCCGGTGATCTTTTCCACATTTTCCTTGCGCAGAGCCAGCCGGTAGCCGTCCACGCTGACCACGGTCAGGGTCTTGTCCTCGCTGACTTCAAAGAGGGAGCCGGTGTGGATGGGGCGGCTCTCGTTGGTGGAGACGGCGAACAGCGTCTGAGTGATCATGCTGCGCAGGATGTTGCGGGGCAGCTCCACGGTGTGTTCATACTCCACCAGCGGCAGGTCGGGGAAATCCTCGGGGTCGGTGCCCATGATGTTGAATTCGCTCATGCCGCACTTGATGTTGACCATGTTATTATCTGTGGAAACACTGACCACATCGTCGGCAAGGCGGCGGATAATGTCGCCGAACAGGTGGGCGCTCAGCACCAGGGTGCCCGGCTCGGTCACTTCGGCGGGAACGATGGTGCGGATACCTGTGGAAAGGTTGTAGCCGGTCAGCCGCAGCTCGTCAGTGGCGTTGACCAGAATGCCCTCCAGCGCGGTAATGGAGCTTTTCGGGCTGACCGCGCGGGAGGAAATCGAGATGGCGCTCTGAAGGAGCGCTTTTTCGCAGGTGAATTTCATGGGGTGACCTCCGTTCAAAGCAGGGTTTCTCTTCGCAATATTAAGAAAGGATAAGATAAATTTTTTAGGAGTCGTAGTAGAATGGCACAACTTTTGTGGATAACTCGGTGAAAGCCCTGAAAACACGGAAAAAAATTATCCACAATTGCCACAGAGTTTTCCACAGGCGTCCACAGCGACGTGGAAAAAAGAAAAATCGGAACGTCAGAAAGTTTTCCACAGGGTGAAGTTTATACAGGGATAAATGTGGATAACTGTGGAGAACCTGGAGAGGCGCGGGGTCTGATCTTGCTTCTCCCTTTGGGAGAGGTGGCACGGCGGAACGCCGTGACGGAGAGGGCGATGTACTGACAAATCAGAAAAAGGCCCTCTCAGTCTGCGCCTGTGGTGCAGACTGCTCCGCCCCCCTTTTGTCAGCTTCGCTGACATTTCCCCCGCAGGGGAATCTGCCCCCAAAGGGGGAGCCAAGTTTGGTGCATGCAGAATATGAAGTCTGTCTTATGAGTCAGTTGTCAATACGTCCTCGCATTGACGTTGCTTTTGATGTCCCGGATATTTTCGGCGGTCTCCCGGTTGGTTTTGATGAGGCCCTCCACCTTTTCCAGCGAGTGGATGACGGTGGAGTGGTCGCGGCCGAACACGCGGCCGATCTCGGGCAGGGAGAGCTTGGTCAGGTTTCGGATGATGTACATGGACACCTGACGGGCGATGGTGACCTCTTTGGTGCGGGAGGAGCCCATAATGTCGGCAACTTCGATGCCGTAGCACTTGCCGGTCTCCTCGATGATGATCTCCGGGGAGGGCATGAAGCTGTCGGAGTTGCGGATCAGGTCCCGGACGGCGCGGATGACGGTGTCCGGGTCCATGCTGGCGTTGTCCAGCTCCTGATAGGCCAGCAGCTTTTTGACGGTGCCTTCGATCTGACGGACGTTGGAGGTGATGTTCTCCGCAATGTACTCCAGCACCGGCTTGGGCAGGTCGAGCCCCATCTGGAGGGCCTTTTCCCGGACGATGGCGGCGCGGGTCTCATAGTCGGGGGGCTGGATGTCGGCCATCAGGCCCCACTCGAAGCGGGAGCGCAGCCGCTCTTCCAGCCGCACCATGTCAGATGGCGGACGGTCGGAGGTCAGCACGATCTGGTGCCCAGCCTCGTGCAGATTATTAAAGGTATTGAAGAACTCAATCTGGGTGGCCTCTTTGCCGGCGATGAACTGAATATCGTCCACCAGCAGCATATTCTTGTCCCGGTACTTGTCCCGGAGCTGGTCGGTGGTCTTGTGGCGGATGGCCTCGGTCACCTCGTTGGTGAACTGCTCGCCGGTGACCAGCACGATCTTGAACTCCGGATGGGAGGCGCGGACGGCGTTGTAGATGGCGTACAGCAGATGGGTCTTGCCCAGTCCCGGCTCACCGTAGAGAAACAGCGGGTTATAGGCCTTGCCCGGTCCGTCGGCCACGGCCTGGGCGGCGTTGTAGGCAAAGCGGTTGGACGCGCCCACCACGAACTTGTCAAAGGTGTACTGGGCCTTCACCGGGGGCTCGGCCTCCACCGGCTTTTCCGCCGGGGCGGCGGCGAGCTGGTCGCGCTCCTCGGGGCTGATGATCTCCACGGTGATCTGCTCCGCGAACAGCTCATAAAAGGCCCGTTCCAGCGTGGGCAGATAGCGGGAACGGATGATGCCCCGCTTGAATTCCGTGGGGCAGCACAGCACAAACCGGTTCTCGTCCAGCGAGACCGGCTCGATCTCACTGAACCAGGTGGAGACCGCCGTCGGCGTCATTTCATTCTCCAGCAAAGTCAGGATCGTTTTCCAGATTTCAGCGGCAGAGTTCATAGAATGCCTCTCTTTTGCGTTTTATTTTTCTGTGTATCGGAATACAGGGGCGATATTCCTCCCTATCTTAACTAAATAATCTTACCACAAAACAAAATCTGCGGCAATACAAATTGACTTACTATTGACTTACTTTTTAATAAATGTATAGGGGTTTTGCAGATAGAGCGGTCTTTTTGCGCGCAGGGGTGCAGTTAGGGGCGGTGCGGATGGTTCTCTGGTCTGATGCAGGGCGGGTGCTTGCCCCGCCGTGCCATGCTGGCAAATCTGCGGATGTTATCGTAAAAGGTATGCCAATTTTCGTAAGTGTGCGCAGTCATGCTTGCCAATTACCTGCAAGCTGTCCTGTTACGGCAGCTGCGGCCGTCCGCGGCGGGGCAAGCACCCGCCCTACACTAGACCTGAAGGTTTTCGTTTCTAGGCCTTGCCTCTCCCTTTGGGAGAGGTGGCACGGCGGAACGCCGTGACGGAGAGGGCGATGCACTGACAAGTATGCAAAAGGCCCTCTCAGGCGCTTCGTGCCAGCTCCGCCCCCCTTTTGTCAGCTTCGCTGACATTTCCCCCGCAGGGGAATCTGCCCCCGAAGGGGAGCCAAGGCCAAACCTGCAAGCCTTTCGTCCTAAAACAGAAACTCCCCCGTCAAACCTTAGTACCCCCATAATCTTCCGACCACTAAATGTAGCATAGCCGCAAAAATGCTTCAAAAAACAAGATTTTTTCATTGACACGGCGGCGGGGCTTGTACTATAATAACTTCTGCGCTATTGCGCGCATGGGTGTACTGCGCCCATATGACTGCAACTGCGGCTGGGTTTTTCTTTTGGAAAAATTCAGCTTGTTGAGTTTGTCCCGCCGGCCTTACTCCCCCGGCAGGGCGTCCTATTTGTGATTTGGAGGTGTAACCACTATGACGAAACGTACCTATCAGCCCAAGAAGCTCCATCGCTCCAAGGTCCACGGCTTCCGCAAGAGAATGCATACCGCCAATGGCCGTAAGATTCTCGCTCGTCGTCGTGCCAAGGGCCGCGCTAAGCTGAGCGCCTGATTGATGCGCTCCCTGGAACGAGAAATAGTGTAACCTCTGCAGGGTGGATGATTTTGCGAAATCGTCCACCCTTGCGGAGCATACGGAGGTTTTTTCAATAAAAGCGCTGATGTGACGAAAGAGGGAAAAGAATGCAGTATACTGTCTCTTTAAAACTGAATCACGTCTTTCAGCGCCTGTATCGAAGGGGCACCCGTTCCGCCGCGCCGACTCTCGCGCTCTACTCCCGGCCCAACGGCCGTGACCACAACCGCCTCGGACTCACCACCGGGGCCAAGCTGGGCCACGCCGTGGTGCGCAACAAGCTGCGCCGCCGCCTGCGGGCCATTTACCGCATCCATGAAGCGGAGCTGAAAAGCGGCTACGATATTGTCATCGTCTGCCGGGCCGCCTCTGTGGGGGCCAGCTATCAGCGGCTGGAACGGGACTTTCTGCGTATCATGCGCAGAAACGACCTGATGCGCAAGCAGGAGAAAGAGGGCGGAAAGCCGTGAAGCGGCTTCTGCTGTTTCTCATCCGATTTTACCGCACCCAGATCTCTCCCCTGACGCCCCCGGCCTGCCGGTTCATCCCCACCTGTTCGGAGTATGCCTATTTGGCAGTGGAGCGGTTCGGCGCGGCGAGGGGCTCGCTTCTGGCGGCAAAGCGGCTGGCGAAATGTCAGCCTTTTCACCGTCAGAAGACCATCGAATACGACCCGGTCCCGGAGAGAGATCCCCCATCCAATCTGGAGGAGAAGTAAAATAATATGACAACGATTCTTCAGGGGATCGGCTGGTTCCTGCTCAAGATCTACGAGTTCTTCGAGTCCTGCCACATCCCCGCTTCCTATGCCCTGATGCTGGTGGTGTTCACCATCCTCATCAAAGTCGTGATCTTCCCCCTGTCCTACAAGGGCAAGAAGAGCATGATGAAGATGTCCATGCTCCAGTCCAAGCAGAAAAAGCTGGAGCAGATGTATGGCAACAACCGCCAGAAGTATCAGGAAGAGGTGCAGAAGCTCTACGAGCGTGAGCATGTCAATCCCATGGGCGGTTGCCTGTGGTCCTTCCTGCCCCTGCCCATTCTGATGGCGCTGTACGTCATCATCCGCCGCCCCATGATGTATCTGATGCGCATTCCCGATGCCGCGGTCAACTCCGCCATCGAGGCCGTCAAGAATGCGGGCATCGCCTTCACCGGCAACCAGGGTTATCACGAGCTGCAGCTGGCCGGTATGCTCAAGGACAGCTCCGTCATGGATCTGGTCAAGAACGCCATCCCCGACTACGCCGACAAGCTCACCGCCATCAACTTCAACTTCTTCGGCATCGACCTGTCTCAGGTGCCCTCTCTGAAGTTCTGGACCCGCTTTGACACGCTGGGTGTCTGGGGCGCCATCGGCCTGTTCCTCATCCCCCTGGCCGTCACCGCGCTGAACTTCTGGTACACCCGCTACAGCATGAAGAGCAACCAGAACCTGGCCGAGAGCAGCGAGGAGCAGAAGAAAAAGAAGAAGAAAGCCAAGGAAGAGGGCAAGTCCTCTCAGGAGCGCTCCAATCAGATGATGATGTGGATGATGCCCCTGATGTACCTGTGGTTCGGTTACTCCATGCCCGCCGGTATGTGCGTTTACATGGCTGTGAACGCCCTGTGCACCGTGGGTCAGGAGGCCATCTTCAATAAGATCCTGCGCAAGGACATCGACAAGATGAAGGCCGAGGCCGCCGAGCGCGAGGAGAAGGAAAAGGCCGAGCTGGCCGCCCACAAGGCGGAGATCGCCGAGCGCCGCCGCCGCCAGGAGGAGGCCAACAAGGCCAACAAGGGCAAGAAGAAGGCCAAGAAGCCCGCTTCTGTCAGGAAACCCGCCAACAAGAACGGCCGCATTGGCATCCGCACCTATGCGCTGGGCCGCGACTACGATCCCGACCGCTACGGCGGCGTGACCGCCTACCGCGATCCTCAGGAGATCATCGACGAGCAGGCCGTGGAGGACGCTTATAAGAAGAAGCGCCGCCGCAAGGCCGACGCCGTGGAGCAGGCGCTCCAGCAGGCCGAGGAGGCCGGCGATCTGGAGGCCGTGAAGAAGCTGGAGGAGAAGCAGGCGGAGCTGGCCGAGGCCGAGGAGGCCGCGGAAGAGGCCGCTGAGCTGGCTGAGACCGAAGCCGGGACCGATGCCGCCGAGACTCCTGACGAGGAGACCT
>CALEQS010000170.1 GCA_937907975.1 uncultured Clostridia bacterium
ACAGTATGCCAAGTCCGCCGGACATACCACCATTGAGAGCGTTGCCGCTCCTGTTCAGGAGACGGCAGAATCATAAGACCAATTAAGGGCACCGCAGATAATTTGTCTGCGGTGCTCTTGATTTATGCTCGGATAGAAGCGGTCTGAGCAGTGACAGTCCTTATAGCCACTGGAAATTTTATCACTTGTTGTATAAACTAGCTGTGTGCGCCATATCATGTCCTAAGAAGGCTATGGGAAGGAGCGCACAACATGAAACGGGAAACGATACGGCCGCTGATCTATTTTGTTTTGACGGCGCTGGTGGGCACGGGAGTACACTTTTTATATGACTGGTCGCCCAATGTGCTGTTTGCCATGCTCTCGCCGGTGCGGGAGAGCGTGTGGGAGCACGGCAAGCTGATCTTCTGGCCCATGCTGACGGCACTGCTCGTCTATACAAGAAAAGACAAAGAAAAGCGCGGGGGCTGGTATCTGGGCCTGCTGGTCGCACAGGGCCTGCTGCTCCTCTTTGGCTGGGTCTATCATATCCGCATGGAGCAGATGAGTCTGCCGGTGGACATCGCTGCGTTTGTGATCATTCTGGGGCTGGGTTTCCTGACGGCGCTCTGGGTCCCGGTGCCGCCGCGCTGGAAAAGCCCGCTTCTGTTTGGTGTGGGTGTGTTCGCAATATTGACCGTCGTTTTTTCGTTCTGGCAGCCGGACGGACTGCTCTTTGCCGATCTGGAGCTTGCTGATGCACTGGCTGTCCTGCCCTGTTGAACCCTATGGATGCAGATCCGGGTGTCCACCCGGATCTGCATTTTTTAGTTGCGAATCCTGCAAAATAGAACCATAATAAATTGGATTATTTTTAGAAAGAAAGAGTGAACCCCTGTGAAGAAATGGAAATGGATCGCCGCAATGGTGCTGGCCGCGCTCTGCCTTGCTCTCTGCGCCGGCTGCGGCAGCCGCCGCTCGGAGCTGCGCTTTGGCTCTGGCGGCACCGGCGGCAATTATTATGCCTACGCCAATGCGCTGGGCCAGCTTTTGGAGGACCAGTCCGACAAACTGCGCGTGGATGTGAAGGCAACGACAGGCAGTGCCGCCAATCTGCGTCTGCTGAGTGAAAACTTTCTCCAGCTGGGCATTGCCCAGAGCGACACCCTGCTGGATGCCGCCAACGGTGACGGCGTGTTTGCCGGCCAGCCGCTGAAGGGATACAGTGCCGTGGCAGGACTTTTTATGGAAGAGTGCCAGCTGGTAGTCGCGGCGGACTCCGACATTTATTCCGTCAGTGATCTTTATGGAAAACGGGTGTCTCTGGGCGAAGAGGACTCCGGCGTGGTACGCAATGCAGAAGAGATCCTGCGCAGCGGCAGCTTGACGCCGGAACTGGTCGAAGCCAACTACCTCTCCTTTACGGACTCTGCCGCTGCACTGAAAAACGGTGAATTGGATGCCTTTTTCTGTACGGCCAGTGCCCCTACCACCGCAGTGGCTGAACTGGCCCGGGAGTGTGACATCCGCGTGATCTCGCTGGACGAGCAGTCCATCGAGGGCCTCATGCGGCTCTATCCCTGCTATACCCGCTGCGTGATCCCGGCGGGCACCTATCAGGGACAGGATGAGGACGTGACAACGGTGGGGGTCAAGGCCGTCCTGGTGGCCAGTGATGAGCTGCCCGCCGCCACGGTGTCCAACCTGCTGGAGACGCTCTTTGACAACGCCGACCAGATGCAGTACAGCACCGGGGCCAATGCCCGGCCTGATCTGGAGTTTGCCGCGCAGAATATTCCGATCGCCTTCCACTCAGGGGCGGAGCAGTTCTATGCCGCCCGGAATATTGACACAGGGGATGGGGCGTAAGGTATGAAGATCATTTCGCTGGATATGTACCAGACGCTGGCGCTGGCGGTCGCCGTACTGTTTCTGGGTGCGTTTATGAAAAAGAAGATCCATGTGCTGGAGAAGTTCTGCATCCCCGCCCCGGTGGTGGGCGGCCTTGTGTTCGCCGTCCTGTCCTGTGTGCTCTACGCGCTGGGCATTGTGGAATTTAATTTTGACGAGACGCTCAAGACGGTCTGCATGGTCATGTTTTTCACTTCCGTCGGTTTTCAGGCCAACCTGCAGGTGCTCAAGAGCGGCGGCCTGAGTCTGCTGATCTTTCTCATGTGCGGCATCTCCCTGATCGTCATGCAGAATCTGGCCTCGGTAGGACTGGCCAAGCTGATGGGACTCAACCCTCTGCTGGGCCTCTGTACCGGCTCCATCCCCATAGTGGGCGGACATGGCACTGCCGGAGCCTTCGGCCCGGTGCTGGAGGATCTGGGCGTCAGCGGTGCCCAAACGCTGTGTACAGCGGCGGCGACCTTTGGTTTGATCGCCGGTTCCCTGATGGGCGGCCCTCTCGGTCGCCGGCTGATCCTGAAGCACGATCTGCTCAAGACTGCTGTCTCTGAGGATGAGTCCGTGCTGGTGGAAGAGGAGAAGAAGCGCCGCCGCAGCGTCAGTATTTACGCTCCCGCGGCCTATCAGATCGCCATTGCCATGGGCCTGGGCACGCTGGTGTCCTGGGCGCTGTCGCTGACCGGTATGACCTTTCCAGTGTATATCGGTGCCATGATCGTAGCCGCATTCATGCGCAATATCAGCGAATACTCCGGTTTGTTCACCATCCATATGGGCGAGATCAACGACATCGGCGGCATCTGCCTGTCCCTGTTCCTCGGCATCGCCATGATCACATTGAAATTGTGGTAGCTGGCCTCGCTGGCACTGCCCCTCATTGTTCTGATGGTGGGTCAGGTGCTTTTGATGGCTGCATTTTCCTACTTTGTGGTGTATAATGTTATGGGCCGGGACTATGATGCGGCTGTCCTGAGTGCGGGTACCTGCGGTTTTGGCATGGGTGCGACGCCCAACGCCATGGCCAATATGCAGGCGTTGGTGGAGCGCTATGTCCCATCCGTCAAGGCCTATCTGCTGGTGCCCATTGTGGGCAGTATGTTTGCCGATTTTTTGAACAGTCTCTGTATCACATTTTTCATCAATCTGTTTTGACGAGAAAAGGAGCGCTTGATATGAAGCCGAAGAAGCCGAAAAAGCACAGATTTCACCTCAGCTTTGACAGTGAGAACCTGGCCTTTCCCGAGATCCATACCGGTACGGTGGATGAGTCCGCATCGGAAAATGCATCCTCTGATGCCCACCCTGAACACGTTACCGTCCAGCTGGACAATGTGGCTGTGCCTGAGGTGCACATTACCGAGGACGAAAAACCGAAAAAATGATGCGCTGGCGCGCCCTTTTTCAGGGTGCGCCGGCTTTTTTGCGCCGGCCGCATTGACGGGCGGGCAGTGAGATGGTAAGATATACAGGATTATGTCAATAAATAGTGGAGTAGTGTAGCTATGTGGCTTGCAAACAATTGGAAAGATTATGAACTTCTGGACTGCGGACGCGGCGAAAAGCTGGAGCGCTGGGGCGATAAGATCCTGGTGCGCCCTGATCCGCAGGCCATCTGGAACACCCCGCGCACGCTGCGGGAGTGGAAGGTGAACGACGGCCGTTACAGCCGCTCCAGCACCGGCGGCGGCCACTGGGACAAGCGCGGCCTGCCCCAGCACTGGACGGTCCGCTATGGCAGCCTGACCTTTCAGGTCGGCCCCATGAACTTCAAACACACCGGCCTCTTCCCGGAGCAGGCGGCCAACTGGGACTTTGCCCAGGAGCAGATCGCCAACGCCGGGCGGGAGATCAATGTGCTGAACCTGTTCGCCTACACCGGCGGCGCGACAGTCGCCTGCGCGGCGGCAGGGGCCAAGGTGTGTCATGTGGATGCGGCTAAGGGCATGGTTGCCTGGGCAAAGGAGAACGCCCGCCTGTCCCACCTGAGTGACGCCCCGGTGCGCTGGATCGTGGACGACTGCGCCAAATTTGTGGAGCGGGAGATCCGTCGTGGCCGCCGCTATGACGCTCTTATCATGGATCCGCCCTCCTATGGCCGCGGCCCCTCCGGCGAGGTGTGGAAGCTGGAGGAGAATCTCTATCCCTTCCTGGAGCTGGTGGTCAAGGTGCTGAGCGATCAGCCCCTGTTCATCATCATCAATTCCTATACGACTGGACTGGCCCCTTCTGTGCTGGGCTACCTGCTGGATACGCTGGTGACCCAGAAGTACGGCGGACATACCGAATGCCAGGAGCTGGGCCTTCCTGTGACGGCCAGCGGACTGGCACTGCCCTGCGGCGCCACCGGCCGCTGGATGGCCGGTAAGGGCGGAAGAGGACGCAGATAAATGGCAGAGCAGATCATCAAAACGGAAAACGTCAGCTTCGCCTATACCGGTGCAGAGGGTGTGGCTCCGCTGGTGCTGAACGGTGTCACACTGGACATCGAAGCCGGGAGCTTTGTAGCGGTGCTGGGCCACAATGGCTGCGGTAAGTCCACCCTCGCCAAGCATTTTAATGCCATCCTTCTGCCCAGCGGCGGCAAGGTGTATGTGGACGGCATGGATACCACCGATGAGGATCGGACGCTGGATATCCGCCGCACGGTCGGCATGGTGTTCCAGAACCCGGATAACCAGATCGTGGCCTCCATTGTGGAGGAGGATGTGGCCTTTGCCCCGGAGAATCTGGGCGTGGAGCCCGCGGAGATCCGCCGCCGGGTGGATGAGGCGCTGGCGGCAGTAGATATGTCCGACTACGCCCAGTACGCCCCTCATCTGCTCTCCGGAGGTCAGAAGCAGCGGGTGGCCATCGCTGGCGTCATAGCCATGCGGCCACGGTGCATCGTGCTGGACGAGCCCACCGCCATGCTGGATCCCATCGGCAGGGAAGAGGTCATCGACACCATACAGAAGCTGAACCGGGAGTTCGGTGTCACTGTGGTGCTCATCACCCATCATATGGATGAAGCCGCCCGGGCAGACCGGCTGATCGTGATGGATCACGGCCAGGTCATCGCCGACGGTGCGCCCAGGGTGGTCTTTCAGGATGTGGAGGGCCTGCGCAGTGTGGGCCTTACCGTGCCGGAGACAGTCGGCTTGCTCTATGAGCTGCGGCAGGCGGGACTCAATGTGCCGCTGGATGCCCTCTCTGTTGACGAGTGCGCTGAAGCCATTGCCAAGGCATTGAAGTAACCATCAGACGAGATTGGAGAACCCATTGGAACCGATCATTGAAACCCAGAAGCTGACCCACACCTACAGTGCGGGGACGCCCTTTGAACATAAGGCGCTGGATGCAGTGGATTTTTATGCCCTTCCCGGAGAGGTCGTGGGCATCATCGGCCACACCGGCTCGGGCAAATCCACCCTGATCCAGCATTTGAACGGCCTTTTAAAACCCACCTCCGGCCAGATCCTCTTTCAGGGGAAAAATATCTGGGCGGAGCCAAAGAAGATCCGGGGGATCCGCTTTCAGGTGGGGCTGGTGTTCCAGTACCCGGAGTACCAGCTCTTTGAGGAGACGGTCTACAAGGACATTGCCTTCGGCCCGACCAATATGAAGCTGGATGCGGCGGAGATCGACCGGCGGATCCATGCCGCCGCTGATGCGGTGAATCTGTCGGAAGAAGTGCTCCAGAAATCTCCCTTTGAACTGTCAGGAGGACAGAAGCGCCGGGTGGCCATCGCCGGTGTGCTGGCCATGGAGCCTAAAGTGCTGATCCTTGATGAGCCCACCGCTGGCTTGGATCCCCGGGGCCGGGATGCCATTCTGGAGACAATCCACACGATCAACAAGACCCGGGGCACCACGATCATTCTGGTCTCCCACTCTATGGACGAAGTCGCCCGCATTGTGGACCGGCTCTATGTAGTCAACGATGGTAAGCTTCCCTTTGAGGGCACGCCCGGCGAGGTATTCGTCCACGGGGATGAACTGCGCCGGATCGGCCTGAATGTGCCGCAGGTCACGCAGATCGCTCAGGCGCTGAACCGTCTGGGCGTGCCGGTGGATCCGGCGGTCTATACCATGGAGGACGCAGTGCGCTCTATCCTGGCTCTGCGCGGGAAGGGAGGCGGTGCGCCATGCTGAAAGACATCACCCTTGGACAGTATTTCCCCGGCGAGAGCATCGTCCACCGGCTGGATCCGCGCACGAAGCTCATCCTGACGGTTGTTTATATCGTGGCGCTGTTTTCCGCCAAGTTTGTGGCCAGCTATGCCCTGATGATGGCGGTGCTCGTCACCTGTATCCTGCTCTCCGGCGTGGGCTTCAAGGCCCTGTTCCGTGGAATGAAGCCGGTCATTATCATCATCACCCTGACCGCCATTCTGAACCTGTTCTATAACACCAACGGCACTCTGCTGGTGCACTTCTGGAAGCTCAGCATTTACACCGGCGGCATACAGATGGCCGTTATGATGGTGCTGCGGATCCTGATGCTGATCTCCGGCACCTTCCTGCTCACCTATACCACATCGCCTATCCAGCTGACCGACGGCATCGAAAGTCTGCTGGGGCCGCTCAAAAAGCTCCACCTGCCCGTGCATGAGCTGGCTATGCTGATGAGCATTGCACTGCGCTTTATCCCGACCCTCATCGAGGAGACGGATAAGATCATGGCTGCCCAGAAGGCCAGGGGCGCCGACTTCGAATCCGGCAATCTGGTGCAGAAGGCCAAGGCACTGGTGCCCCTGCTGGTACCCCTCTTTGTCTCCGCCTTCCGCCGAGCTGACGAGCTGGCCACCGCGATGGAATGCCGCTGCTATCACGGCGACAGTGGCCGCACCCGGATGAAGAAGCTGACCTTTGCCTTCCGGGACGGCGCGGCGCTGGTGCTGGGCGCAGTGGTGCTGGCCAGCGTGCTGGTCCTGCGCCATTTTGGCTTTTAATTGAGGTTTTTATGCGAAACATTGCGTTAAAATTGATGTATGTGGGCACTGCCTACCACGGCTGGCAGATCCAGAAAAACGGGGCCACCGTGCAGGAGACTCTCCAGGATGCGCTGGCCACGGTGGTGTGCCACCCGGTGAAGTGCACCGGCGCGGGCCGCACGGACGCCGGCGTTCACGCGGAGACCTATATTGCCAACTTCCGCACCACCTCCACGATCCCGGTGGAGCGTCTGCCGCTGGCGGTGAATACCCGCCTTCCGGAGGACATCGTGGTGGTGAGCGCAAAGGAGGTCGGCGAGGGCTTCAACGCCATCGGCTCCTGCATCAAGAAGGAGTACACTTATCGGGTCTATAATTCCCGCATCCGCAACGCTTTCTATGTGGACAGAGCTTACTTCTATCCGAAGCATCTGGACGAGAGCGTTATGGCGGATGCAGCCTCCCGCTTTGTGGGCACCCATGACTTTGCCGCCGTCCGGGCGGTGGGCACCAATGTGAAGTCCACGGTGCGCACAGTGCACTATTTCGACGTGGCCCGCCACGGCGACCTGATCGAACTGAAGGTATGCGCCAACGGCTTTTTGTATAATATGGTGCGGGCGATGACCGGCACAGTGCTCTATGCCGCCGAGGGCAAGCTGACCCCGGACGGCATCAGCGACATTCTGGAGCGGGGCAACCGTACCGAGGCCGGGCCGACGGTGCCCCCCGGCGGACTTTACATGACAAAGCTGTGGTACAACGAGCCGGTGGGACTGGATACAGATCCGGCCGGCCCCATTCCGCTGAATAAGCATTGAGGATAATAAATTATGGCTGAATCCAAACATGAAACTGAACTGGAAGAGACGGCCGAGCTGGAACAGCCGCCTAAGAAAAAGCGCAGGCACACCAGACTGAGACGCTGGGTGGGCCGGATCATTGCCCTGCTCATCACCATTATTCTGGTGGTGGGCGCGGTCTATGTGGTGGTGCACCGGGATACGATCAGTATTGATTCCGTCCGACGATCCCTGTCCAATCTGGTGAACGGCGAGACGCAGGCGGACAGCTACCCGCTGAAGGGGGACACCTCCTCCTGCGCGGCCGCATTTCAGGGCGGTATTCTGGTGTGCAGTCAGACCGATCTGCAGCTGTTTGCCCGCAGCGGAAAGCAGGAGATCAATGAGTCCATCAACTTTACAAAACCCGTGGTGTCTGTGGCCGGACATTATGCGGCGGTCTATGATGCGGGCGGCTCAAAACTCTATCTTATTCGGGACGAGCAGATCGTGCACACCTACACGCCGGCCAAGGCGGGGGCTATTCTGAGTGCCCGGGTCAGTGAAAACGGTTCTCTCACCGTTGTGGAGCGGGCCACCGGCTACAAGGCGGCAGTCACGGTCTATGATTCCAGTTTCCAGCCTGTGGTGACTGAGAATGTCTCCAGCTCCTTTATTTCGGATGCAGCACTGTCGTTGGACGGCAAGACCCTGGCTGCAGTCTCCGTGGGCGAGGATACCTCCGGTTTCGACTCCGTGCTCATCTTCTATAACGTGTCAAACGGCGAGGAACTTTACCGCTGTGCGCTGGGCAGTGACGTACTGCTGGACCTCAAGTGGGAGAAGAACGGCCTCTGGGCTGTGGGTGAGTACGGGGCCTACTATGTGGAAAAGGGCACTTTGACCAACAGCAACACCGACCAGACCCACATTCTGCAGGACTTTTCTCTGGGTGGCAGCGGCTTTGCCGTGCTGTACTGCAGTAAGTATCAGAATGGCGGCAGCGGAACGGTGGAACTGCTGACAACGGAAGGCAGCGGCAGTGCGATCAGCCAGAATGACGAGGTGCTGGATCTTTCCGCCGCCGGGAGCTACTTCTCCGTGCTGACTGCAAACCAGCTGACCATCTACCGCTCCGATATGACCGTTTATGCCCAGGTGGACAATGACTGGGGGGGGCGCAAGGTGCTTCAGCGGGACGACGGCTCTGTGCTGGTCGTCTCCAACGGAGGCGCTGACCTCTATGCACCCGAATAAACCGGGGAAAAGCGAGGCGTGATCTTTTGACCTTACAGCAATTATTACCCGACCTGCTCTGTGCGGCGATCTTGTTACTGTTTCTGGTGGTCGGTGCGATCCGGGGGATGTTCCGCACCCTCTCCGGACTGCTGACGTGGCTGCTCTCTCTCTGGGGGGCAAAGCTGATCGCGGACCGCTGTGCGCCCCTGTTGGTGGACTGGCTCACGCCAAAGCTGCTGCCGACTGTGTCGGAAAAGCTGGCGCAGGCCATGAGCGACGGCGTATCCAGCGCCGCCGCATCTGACAGCCTGAGCGGCCTGCTGGGGCTGATCCCCGGCGTTCAGGGTCTGCTCAGCCAGGCGGGGGACTCTCTGGCCGAGGCGCTGGCCCCAGCCATTGCCCGTCAGGCGGCTCTGGTGGTGGGCTGGCTGCTGCTGTTTGCCGCCGGATTGATCATGTTCAAGCTGGTGTGCCGTCTGCTGGTCTGGCTGCTGGATCTGCTGGATGAGGTACCGGGACTGCACTTTCTGAATCATCTGGGCGGTGCGGCACTGGGTGTGCTCAAGGGCGGACTGCTGATCGCGGTCGTCGTCAGCATCCTGCTCTGGTGTAATGTGCTGCCGCGCAGCATGGTGGATGCCACGATCCTGGTGCGGTGGCTGGCCTCTCTCGGCCCAGTTTACTAAAAGTTTTCATTCGAACATGATTTATTCATATTTTTCTGCAATAATATTTATTGTATTGTAATATGATATTTTTTCCCGAAGGGAGTTTACCGATATGCAGCCAACACTCTGCTCTAAATGCAAGAAGAATCTGGCCGTCATTTTTATCAGCCGGATCGAAAACGGCGTGACCAAGAATGAGGGCCTGTGCTTGAAATGCGCCCGTGAGATGGGCGTACAGCCCGTAGACGACATGATGAAGCGCATGGGCATTACCGACGAGGATCTGGACAACCTGACCGACGAGATGATGAACGTCTTTCAGAATGCCGAGGGGTTGGAGGGCCTGATCCCCCAGAACCCGGAGGAGGGGGAGGACGACGGCGAGGAGGACGAGGGCAAGACCGCCACATTCCCGTTCCTGAACCGCCTGTTCGGCGCCAACAATCAGAATGCCGCCAATGCGCCGCGAGAGGAGAATCCCTCCGGCACCGCCAAGGGCGGTCGTCGGGAGAAGCCGAAGAACGGCAAAAAGAAGTTCCTTGACAATTACTGCATCAACCTGACCAACCGGGCCCGGAGCGGCCAGTTGGACGGTGTGATCGGCCGGGATGAGGAGATCCAGCGGGTCATCCAGATCCTGAACCGCCGCCAGAAAAACAACCCCTGCCTGATCGGCGAGCCCGGCGTGGGCAAGACTGCCATCGCCGAGGGTCTGGCCATCCGCATCTCCAAGGACGACGTGCCCTATAAGCTGCAGGATAAGGAGGTCTATCTGCTGGATCTGACCTCTCTGGTGGCGGGCACCCAGTTCCGCGGCCAGTTTGAAAGCCGCATGAAGGGCCTCATCGAGGAGATCCGCAAGGCGGGCAATGTGATTCTGGTCATTGACGAGATCCACAACATTGTGGGCGCCGGGGATGCGGAGGGTTCCATGAATGCCGCCAACATTCTGAAACCCGCTCTGTCCCGGGGCGAGATCCAGGTCATCGGCGCCACCACCTTCACCGAGTACCGCAAGCACATTGAAAAGGACACCGCACTGGAGCGCCGCTTCCAGCCGGTCACGGTGAACGAGCCCTCCATTGAGGACAGCGTGAAGATCATCAAGGGCATTGCCCATTACTACGAGAACTACCACTGCGTGAAGGTTTCCGACGCGGTGGCCTATCAGACGGTGGTCATGTCTGAGCGTTACATCACGGACCGTTTTCTGCCTGACAAGGCGATCGACCTGCTGGATGAGGCCTGCTCCGATGTGAACCTGCACAATGCA
>CALEQS010000171.1 GCA_937907975.1 uncultured Clostridia bacterium
GCCGTCGGGAGTTTCCACAAGACTCTCCAGCTTCGGGGTGCGCTTCACCACGTCCTCGTAGGCCTCCTGCTCATATTTCAGGCAGCACATCAGCCGCCCGCAGGCGCCGGAAATTTTGGTGGGGTTGAGGGAAAGGTTCTGAGTCTTTGCCATTTTAATGGAAACCGGGTGGAAATCGGTCAAAAAGCTGCTGCAGCAGTAGGGCCGACCGCAGACGCCCAGTCCGCCCAGCATCTTGGCCTCGTCCCGGACGCCGATCTGGCGCAGCTCGATGCGGGTGTGGAAGATGCCGGCCAGATCCCGCACCAGCGCGCGGAAATCGACCCGGCCCTCGGAGGTGAAGAAAAACAGGATCTTACTGCCGTCGAAGTTATACTCCACCTCGACCAGCTTCATGTCCAGCCCGTGCTCCTGAATTTTCTGCTGGCAGATCTGGTAGGCCTTGGCCTCCTTCTCCTTGTTCTTCTCCAGTGCGGCAAAGTCGGCGTCGGTGGCCTTGCGCAGCACCGGGCGCAGCGGGGACACCAGCTCCATCTCGTCAATGAGCCGGTTGCCCTCGACGCACTCGCCGAACTCCACGCCCCGGCTCGTCTCGATGATGACCCGGTCGCCCACATTGACGGTCAGGCCATTTGGATTAAAATAGTATGATTTTCCGCCATCTTTAAAGCGGACACTGATAATTTCAGTCATAAAAGTGTTCTCCTTGACACAAGTAGATCAGTTGAGCCGGGCGGCCAGCCAGCCCAGCAGGTGGCCGGCGGCCACATGAAACGGCAGCATATCCTGCCCCTTGCGGACGATCTCCGCCCAGTCCAGCAGTTGTCTGGAGCTCCGGGCGGCGGCCAGCGCCTGGGCAGCCGTGCTGTGAAAGCGCCCGGTGGCGGAGCCGATCACCGCGTCGTTCAGCAGCTCCTCCAGCCCGTTCAGGAAGTGCTCCTGCGCCGGGCGGTCCGGCTTCGTATTTTCAAATCGGACGAGAAAGTCCGTGCGCTGAAATTCGTCGCCGCTGCCCAGCAGCCGGGCAAAGGCCAGCGCCTGCTCGTCCGTCTCGTCGCCGTTGTCATCCTCGCCGACATGGATGGCGGCGCACCGGGAGCGGATGGTCTCCAGCAGCGCCCCGGCCCGGTCGGTCATAAGCAGAAAGGCGGCGTAGGGCGGGCCCTCCTCCAACACCTTCAGCAGGGCGTTCTGGGCATTTTGGTTCATATTCTGGGCATTTTCGATGAGATAGACCTTGCTTCTGGCCTCGTTTGGACGGATAAAGGCATCACTGCGCAGCTCCCGGATGGGGCCGACCTTCAGCTCGCCCCCCACGTCCTTGGGATCCATGAAGCGCTCCACCGGGATCACATCCGGGTGGATGCCCTCCGCCGTCTTGCGGCAGTCCCGGCACACGCCGCAGGGCCGCTGGCCCTCCGGGGCGGTGCACACCATGGCCTGGGCGATCTCCAGCGCCTTCGCGCGCCGCTTCTCCTCCGAGCCGATCAGGATCGTGGCGTGAAATGGGGCTATTGCGTTGTTCATTCACACCGGCTCCTTTCGGGGGGACTGACTTTCTTCCGTTGTCATTCTGAGGCCGCAGGCCGAAGAATCTTACAGCACCGACTTTCTACAAGCAGAATATTTCTAGTCGGAGACGGGTGTTTTAAGATCCTTCGCTCCGCTCAGGATGACACGGCGAGGGAGTGCTCAGGATGACAAATGGAGTTTTCCGTATTACATCCCTTGAAATCCAGAATTTTCAATCCTTCACGATCAAAATTACGCTATTTTCATCATAACACAAATCATACAAATATGCACGGATTTTTTCGGTAATGACCTCGCCGGGGGCGGCGACGGGGACGCCGGGGGGATAGGGCGCAATAACGTTGCCGGCGACGCGGCCCACCGCGTCCCTGAGCCGGATCTTCTCCTTCGGGGCGAACTGCGCCTGCCGGGGCGTCATGGCCTGCTCTGGGATCGGCGGGGCGGGCAGTTCAGAAATATAAGGTACCTTGTTTTTCAAGCCCAGATAGTTCAGCGCCCGCTTCAGGCGCAGGAAATCCCGTTCGGTGTCGGCGGCGGTCAGGATGCAGACGACGTGGCAGTTATCCGCCATCTCGGGATAAATGCCGAATTTCTGCAAGTCGGCCTCCAGCTGATAGCCGTCCTCCACCTGAAAGACCAGCCGGCAGGGGTCCAGATTCTCCCGCCGCAGGCAGGGATAGGCCCGGCGCAAGTCGGCGCACCAGGCCGCCACCCGGCGGTAGCTGCCCTTCCCCTCATGCATCCAGGGCCGGAGCTTGTCCAGCGCGGCCAGCATGGCGTAGCTGGGAGACGTGGTGGAGGTCAGGGCGCTGGCGGCCTTCAGCTCCTCCAGCCGCACTCCGTTGGCGAACACAACGGCGGTCTGCCCTGGGGCCGGGAGGGGCTTGTGGGCAGAAACGGGCACGCCGGCCAC